>CAYNGS010000305.1:0-4551 GCA_964396625.1 uncultured Flavipsychrobacter sp. | reverse complement strand
ATCCGGTACCGCCAGTACAATAGCTGCCTCCGCCCGACATCGTGTAAGCTGTTGGGTTTGGAAGAACAGTTACGGTTGCGCTGCCAGACATTGTTGTCTGGCACGAAGTACCCTGATTAGCAATAACGCCATAAACACCGGCGACACTAACCGGAGGGAACGCAATTGTAAGTCCCGACCCCGTAATAGGTGAGCCGACTGGAAATGCGCCGTTGAATAACTGATAGCTGACGCCGGGATCTGAATTATTTAAGTTGATTGTTACTGGGGTTCCACCAGGGCAGAGACTGCCACCTCCCGATACAACGTATACATTTGGAAGTGTGGTCACGGCTGCAGCGACTGTGGCTGTACAACCGGAAGCAATTATTGAATAACTGATCGTAGCGCTGCCCAATGAAACACTGCTAACAATACCCGTGCCTGACCCAACGGTCGCAACAGCAGGATTACCGCTGCTCCAGATACCACCGGGAGTGGCATCGGTCAGCGTTGTCGTATTGCCCAAACACATACTGGGAACACCGGCTATTGCTGATAGTGCATTTACTGTAATGGGATAGGTAGAGAAACAGCCGGTAGGCATAGTATAGGAGACTATTGGGGTGCCCGCACCAACACCGGTTATTACACCACCTGCCGTAGCTGTAGCAAGAGCCGAATTGTTTGTGGACCAGCTACCTCCGGACGTTCCGTCGGTTAATGAAATTGTAAGGCTGCCACAGACCGTGTTGGGACCACTGATAGCGCCGGGTTGTGTATTTACGGTCACTACAGCGGTCGCGGGTGCACAGCCGGTATTCAGTGTGAAGTTGATGGTTGTGGTACCGGAAGTCACACCCGTAACGATGCCGGATGATGAACCGACGGTTGCAACCAGCGTATTGGAGCTGGACCATGTGCCTGCACCCGGGCCGGACGATAACGCGACCGCTGATCCGATACAGGTATTCAGCGTGCCGGTAATCGCAGTCGGCACAGGGTTAACAGTAATTGTCGATGTAGCCGATGCACCGCAGGGGCTGGACACATTGTAAGTGATAATTGTCGTTCCGGGAGCTACAGTTGTAACAACCCCGGAAGAATTAATGGTTGCAACGCCAGTGTTGCTGCTGCTCCAGGTGCCAGCCCCGCCTGCAGTTGCATCGGCCAGGGTGATAGAAGATCCCATGCAGACAGATGTTGGGCCGGTTATTGTGCCAGGCGCAGTACATAGCACTGTTATAACCACGCTGCCGTTCGCGCTCGGATTACCACCGGGCGTACTTACAACATTTGTAAGATGTGGTGGGGTTGCACCGGTAATGGGGAAAGATGATCCGCCACAGCCGCCGCCTGACCCTGCACCGCCGCCGCCATACCAGCCGCCGCCGCCGCCGCCGCCATAGTAGCTAAAATAAGCATTTCCACCAAATCCAAATCCACCGGATGTACCTGAGACAAAACCAGAAACAAGAAAATCGTAAGCTGTGCCGAACGAACCGCCGCCCGATTGCGTGCCGGGACCGCCTTCCTGGCCCGAATTATATGAGCCGCAATCTGTCCCGGTTCCACCGGTAGAGCCACCCCCCACGCCTCCATTGTCAGTGCTGCAATCCCACGCACCGCCACCGCCGCCGGCACCTACCACGATCCTGCTGCTTAACGAAACACCGGAGTTACCGGAAATAGTACGTATATCCGAAGAACCACCACCGGCAGCTCCGCCATCGCTATTGCTCCCGTTACCTCCCTGCGCCCCGCCGCCCGAGTTCGACCCTCCCTGCGGAACCGCACAGCCATTGCATCCGGGATCTCCCTGCTTACCTACGTATATGTAGTATACCTGCCCGGGAGTTACTGCCATGGTACATGTCACTTTTCCGCCCAGTCCGCCCACGCCCTCGCTGGGGTAGCTGCCGCCCTGGGCGCCACGCACATCCACAGAAACACTGGTTGCACCAGCGGGAACAACGTACGGCTGCATACTTCCGGTAAAGCTGTAAGAACTGGTTTGCGCTATAACCTTCGCAGCAAGAAATGAGAGAGTTAACAGGACGACCGAAAAATAGATTTTTTTCATAAAAGCTATTGTTTTAAAAATTTAAAAACTGTTTTTTATGTTTGGTTCGGATTGACAGAATTATTACAAAAGTAAAAATGATAGCATAACCTGCATCAATTTTCACAGCATTATTTACCAACACCTAATCAAAGTGTTAATATCTGCCACTAAGATATGTATTTTTAGTACAAAAAAATATTTTTTTTAACGTTTTTAGGCAGCAACTCAGCCCCATTTTTTCAAAAACGCCGGATTTGAATATCTAATTATTTTTTAACGTTAAAAAATAACCGGGAGATGATGAGCTTTATGATATTCGATAATTGGCTTGTAGGGCCCGTATTTATGCTGAATTGCAGAAAAGGTGTCGTCAAAAGGGCCTATACCATAATCGATGGCTTTTGCAGTTATATCCGGGTAGTCAACAATTTCTTTATGTTTCTTCAGGGGCCGAACGTGTATACTGTCATCATTAATAAACGACGCTACATCTATCGCTTGTTCGTCGGTCAGGAAGGGCTTGTTCCACATCGCCTTTTTATCGGGCATGTTCGCCTTAATAAATCTGGCCAGCTTCAATACCCTGTATGGACTGGACCCCACCTGGTAGGCATGTACTCCCCACAGCGGCGGGTAAATGTAGGTTGATGAATCAGGCCTCCACTGGCCCTCGCCGTTCTTTCCATGGCAGGAGCTACAGTTCTCGGCGAAAATAAGCTCACCCTTTTTCGGATCTGCCGGCCTGTCCGGGTACTCCAACTCCATACCTTCGTCTCCCCTTACATGGTGGCCAACAGGTACATTTGCATCCAGCCATTTCATATAACAGACCATCGCTACTATTTCCTTACTGTCCAGCGGCATGGGTGTCCCGCTATGGGGGCGCTCTATGCAGTTGTTGATACGTTCTCCCAGCGTCAGCACCTTGTTTTCCCGTCCGCGGTATTGGGGGTAGCGCGCATGAGAACTGAAGAAGTTAAACCCGTAAGGGCGTGTGCCTGCATCTACATGGCAGTTGGTGCAGTTCATTTTGTTCCCTAAGTAGTGCCCAACAACGCCATTGGGGCCAATGTAGTATGCAGTGTTTACGATCAGGTCTCTCCCATACCGCACCATATCGCCAAACTGATCATGTGGTATAGTGCTGGTATCCGGTGGCACAAATACACTGGTATCCTTCGCCGGAGTGTCACCGGTTTTGGTTTCGGTAGGCGAGCCGGTACATGCTGCCATAGCCGCGATTGCCAGTATGAACAAAGTTTTTACCCTACTTTTACTGCTGTTTAACAATCCAGATTTCATGACTAAAAATTCAATTATTTTAATTTTATTGTTCATCGTCCCACTGCAACTTTTTTCCCAGACACTTCCGAAAGAGGGGAGCACCCTTAACTACCGTCTTATAGGGTTCTCATTCCCGGCAGACCGTTCAGCGAAAAAATACAAAGTCGAAATCGCTGTTGGCTCTTTTTTCACCGAGGATTCTTTCCAGAGAAAAATCGTCCATTCCCAAGAATACAAAAGTAACAAAATTATTATTCTCGTTCCTTCGTTCGGCACTCAGTATACCTGGCGCGTCGTTTCGGCAGACGGTTCAAAAGCAAAGGGTCAACTTCACCATTTTTCTACAATGTCCTGTCCCGAAGTGGATACGGCCATTACGAGGCTGAGCATACTGACAGGCCCGGAAACGTATAAAGATGCATATGTTTTCCTGGACGGCAACGGAGTTTTGTATGATATGTATGGCCAGCCGGTCTGGTTTCTGCCATATGAACACGGCGATCCTCAGCAGCCCAGAGATATGAGGGCGACAGACCGGGGCACAATCACTTTTCTGGCGAAGGGAGAAATACCACGGGAAATAAATTATAATGGCGACGTTTTGTGGAGGGCGCCGGATATTGCGTTTGTGAGCGGGGAAGCCTCAGAAGGATATCACCACGAGTTTGCGAGGCTCGCCAACGGTCATTACATGGTGTTGGGAACCGAATCTGTAAGATTTGATACAGTGGCCAGCTCCCCACAGCGCACATCTGCCAGCGATACGGCGCTACCCTTGATCCGATTAGGAACGATCCTGGAATACAACGAAAAGGGAGCACTGGTGTGGTCATGGAGGTCATCGAATTATTTTAAGGATGCAGATTTGAAGTACTGGAAAAAGAGAGACGAGATCAGAATATCCAATAAACGAGACAGACATCGCACAGATATTGATGTTCACGAGAATGCATTTTATTTTGACCAGAAGGACAGCATCATCTATATAGGATTCAGAAATATCAGCCGCATCATAAAAGTGAAATATCCGGAAGGCTATGTGATGAATACGTATGGGGAGATTTACAGGCCCGGAGTGACACAAACGGGCAATAATTTATTTTGCGGACAGCATGATATGGGCGTTTCTCAAAAAGGGCATCTGTATGTGTTCAATAACAGATCCTGTAAGGATGACGGCGTGCCGAGGGTAACAGTTTTGCAGGAAGGAGGACCGGGAGAGA
>CAYNGS010000304.1:0-4559 GCA_964396625.1 uncultured Flavipsychrobacter sp. | reverse complement strand
CAGTAGTCAACTTCTTAATTGGTATTTTTGTTTCTATATTCGTGGGTGTTTTATCAGGATTTATACCGGCAAGGTCGGCCTCGCGCCTCGATCCTGTGGTAGCAATACGATCAAATTAAAGGTTCTATGCCAGCAAAAAAGAAAAGAGTACTCATACTCGATAAAGAACGGATCGCTTATAAATTGCGCCGCATGGCTTACGAGATTTGGGAACGCAACAGCGATGAAAAAGAAATTACATTGATCGGCATAGAGAAAGGCGGCAGAATTCTTGCAGACAACCTGGCGGTCATACTCAAAAAGATCAGCCCGTTAAAGACCAAAGTTATTTCACTGAATATCAACAAGAAAAAACCACTGAACCAAACCATCGTGCAGGAAGATCTTAGCGGCCGCACTATTGTGCTTGTTGATGACGTCGTCAATTCGGGAAAAACAATGATCTACTCTCTGAATGCTATTCTGGCTTACGACCTGAAAAAACTGAGTGTAGCTGTGATGGTAGATCGCAAGCACAAGTCATTTCCAATTGCGTCTGATATTGTCGGCCACAGCATTGCTACTACTCTACAGGATCATATTGAGGTAGAAACCGCAGGCAATGAAATAATTGCGGTGTACCTGGAATAATAGTTTACTACAAACGGAAGCGACATAGTTATCAAGAGATGCCCGAGCGGGCGACTATAAATAAATAAGCATAAATGTCTTTTACACTACTAATACATGGCGGCGCGGGTAATATTACTCCCGCCATTATGAACAAAGAACAGGAAACCGAATATAGTGACGCGCTCAAAGACGCACTGAACAAAGGCTATGATATTCTGAATAACGGCGGCACATCTCTCGATGCCGTTGTAGCAGCAATATGCACAATGGAAGACAATCCTTTGTTTAACGCGGGCCGCGGATCGGTATTTACAAAAAAGGGACAGAATGAAATGGATGCCGCTTTGATGAACGGCAGCAACCTTGCCGCCGGCGCCGTGGCTGGCGTGCGGAATATAAAGAACCCGATCGTTCTTGCCCGGGAAATAATGTTGCATTCAGGCCACGTCTTTCTTTCAGGAAGCGGGGCTGCAGAATTCGCGCTCAGCCAGGGCATTGAAATGGCACCGGATGAATATTTTTTTAACCAGTCGCGCTACGACCAATGGCTTGAAATCCGCCATACGGATTATACCCAACTCGACCACAAAGCAGACAACCTCAAGGGACAAACATTGCCTAACCCCGGCGATAAATTCGGTACGGTTGGCGCAGTGGCTTGCGACGAATATGGGAACATTGCAGCAGGCACATCCACAGGAGGAATGACCAACAAGCGTTTTGGCCGCATTGGCGACAGTCCGGTGATAGGCGCCGGCACATATGCCAATAACTTAACCTGCGCTATCTCGTGCACGGGCCACGGAGAGCCGTTCCTGCGTGCTGTGGTTGCACATGATGTATCCTGCCTGATGGAGTATAAGGGGCTTTCTCTCCAGCAGGCCTGTAATACAGTAGTGAAGGACAAGCTTGTAAAAATAGGCGGGGAAGGCGGTCTTATTGCTGTGGACGCCAAAGGGAATTATAATTTCTGTTTCAATTCTGCCGGCATGTACCGGGCTATGCGCAACAGCGAAGGAGAAGAATCAGTAGCTTTTTACGGTTGATACACTTTCGTTTATAACATTCCCTTAACAGCGCCGTAGCCACTTGCATGCTGCGTTTCCGGTCTCGATAGTTCTCAACTTATCTCCGTAAATTTGCGTCCGGAGTATTTATGGCAGAGAAAAAAACAGCTGTTGCAAAAAAAGTTGGTAAGAAAGAAGTTCTTGCCGCTGCTAAGGCGGTGAAACACATTGAGGGGATATCCGCCCCGGAAGTAGAACATCACCAGGATTCAGAGAGAATATTGCCTGCGACACATGATGCTATATTCATCAAAGGGGCGCGTATGCACAATCTTAAGAACGTGGATGTGTCTATTCCGCGCAACAAGCTTGTGGTGGTGACGGGCGTGAGTGGAAGTGGTAAATCGTCCCTCACCATGGATACACTGTTTGCCGAGGGACAGCGCCGTTATGCCGAGAGCCTCAGCTCGTACGCGCGTCAGTTCCTGATGCGTATGGACAAACCCGACGTGGACTACATACGTGGCATTTGCCCTGCGATCGCGATCGAACAAAAAGTTACAACCCGCACCCCCAGAAGCACTGTGGGCAGTATGACAGAGATATACGACTATCTTCGCCTGCTTTTCGCGCGGATCGGCAAGACCTACTCACCTGTTAGCGGCAAAGAGGTAAAGAAGGATACAGTAACTGATGTGGTTACTTTTGTGCAGTCGCTGCCGACGGGGGCCAAAGTTCAGTTTATCGTGCCATTGGTTCTGCGCTTTAAACGCACCCTCGAAGAAGAGCTGAACATACTCATGCAGAAGGGCTTCAGCCGCATTTATGTACCCTCCATCGATGAAAAACCAATACGCATAGAAGATGTACTCGCAGGAACCGTCAAGCCCGGCAAAGCAAAAGTAAACCTGCTCATCGACCGCATCATGGTGAAGGAACGATTCGACGAAGATGACCTTCATCGCCTCGCCGACAGTATACAAACGGCGTTTTATGAGAGCGAAGGCGAATGCCTCGTTGAAGTGGACGGCAAAATTCATTCGTTTAATAACCGCTTTGAAGCCGACGGCATCTTATTCGACGAGCCGTCTCCTAATCTTTTTTCTTTTAATAACCCCTATGGCGCATGTCCTACCTGCGAGGGTTTCGGACAGGTATTGGGGATTGACGATGCATTGGTTATACCGGACAGGCGGCTAAGCGTATACGAAGGGGCGGTGGTCTGCTGGCGGGGAGAGAAAATGGCCGAATGGCAACAGGCGTTTATGCGCACCGCGTCGAAGTTTGACTTCCCTATTCACAAGCCAATTGCCGACCTATCCGATGCTGAATATCAATTACTTTGGGAGGGGAACAGCAAGGTGAACGGTATCAATGATTTCTTCGCAATGGTGGAGCAAAACCTCTACAAGGTACAGTACCGTGTCATGCAGGCACGCTACCGCGGACGGACCGTATGCCCCACCTGCAAGGGATCCCGGCTGAGAAAAGAGGCCCTTTATGTAAAAGTGAACGGCGCTACAATAGCTGATCTGATGTTCAGGCCGGCGGATGAACTCTATGCGTGGCTAAAGAATATCAAGCTAAGTGAGCACGATAAATCAGTTGCCAAACGCATAATGACAGAAGTAAACCAGCGCATGAAGACGCTCCTTGATGTGGGCCTTAGCTATCTGTCGCTGAGCAGGCTGGCCAATACCCTGTCGGGTGGCGAGAGCCAGCGCATACAATTGACAAAATTTCTCGGCAGCAATCTTACCGACTCCTTATACATACTCGATGAGCCAAGCATCGGGTTGCACAGCCGGGACACTGAACGATTGATAGCGGTACTTAAATCTCTCCGCGACCTGGGCAATACAGTAGTTGTGGTGGAGCATGACGAAATGATGATGCGTGAAGCCGACTACATCATAGATATGGGTCCACTTGCCAGCCACCTGGGAGGCGAAGTTGTGGCTACCGGTACCTATGATGAACTTGTCAGAAATAAAGCAAGCCTTACCGGCAGATATCTTGGCGGTGAATTAAAAATAGACCCACCAGCCATAAAACGCAAGCCACGCGGCAGCATTCTTATAGAAGGTTGCCGGCAAAACAACCTCAAAAACGTAGACGTCGACTTCCCGCTTAATGTATTGTGCGTGGTGACGGGCGTAAGTGGCAGTGGCAAGACGACCCTGGTAAAAAACACCCTTTACCCCGCACTGCAGAAGCATTACGGTGAAGGCGCCGACAGGCCGGGATTGTTCAAAGAACTGTCGGGTGACCTTAAAAGCATTACCCATATAGAACTGGTAGATCAAAACCCGATAGGCAAGTCATCGCGGAGCAACCCTGTAACATACATCAAGGCTTATGACGAGATCCGAAAACTCTATGCCAAACAGCCGCTGGCTAAAATGCGTGGTTTTGTCGAAAAACATTTTTCTTTTAACACCGACGGCGGCCGGTGCGATACCTGTAAAGGTGAGGGCGAGGTAATAGTGGAAATGCAGTTTCTTGCTGATGTACACTTGCTTTGTGAAGTATGTAAAGGCAAGCGGTTTAAAGAAGAAGTGCTTGAAGTTACTTATCGGGGCAAAAGCGTGTATGACATCCTGGAACTGAGTGTGGATGAAGCAATAGAGTTTTTCAATGATGAGAAAAGGCTGGCTGCTTCTTTACAGCCGCTCAGCGATGTGGGCCTTGGATACATTAAGCTGGGCCAAAGCAGCGATACCCTCAGCGGCGGAGAAGCACAGCGGGTAAAACTCGCTTCGTTTCTGGGCAAGGGCAAGCTGAAAGATAAAGTACTCTTTATCTTCGACGAACCGACAACAGGTCTGCATATGCACGACATCAAAAAGCTCCTCGGCTCGTTCGATGCCCTGATAGAACAAGGTCATTCTATTATCGTGATAGAACATAATACTGATGTAATAAAAAGCGCCGATTGGG
>CAYNGS010000303.1:0-4568 GCA_964396625.1 uncultured Flavipsychrobacter sp. | reverse complement strand
AGCTAAACACCGATTCGTAGTTCGCGAACTGTATGCTGCTATACGATGCCGAAAGCACTGGTGCGGTTAACTACCTGAACCTAGCCAAGGAGATACTGCAGAAGAACAATATGACCAAAATTAAAAACGAGGACAAAATATTAGAAACAGATTAGCATGGCGCAGTTAAATAAGAAACAGGGATTAGGGAAGGGCATTCGTGCGCTGCTCGACAACATCGACGAAGAGATAAAAGTGCCGAAAGACGGTGTCCCCGCTGTGTCCGGGCAGAACAATACTGCAACTGCACGTATACCTATTGAGCAGATCGAAGTGAACCCCAAGCAACCGCGCAGGGATTTTGATGAGCAGGCGCTGAGAGAATTGTCCGACAGTATAAAGCTGCACGATATAATACAACCGATAACGGTAATAAAGACAGGGCAAAATAGATACCAGCTTATATCGGGCGAGCGCCGGGTGAGGGCATCTAAGTTAGCAGGGCTCAAAGATATACCCGCCTATGTACGTACCGCCGATAGCCAGGAGATGCTGGAAATGGCGCTCATCGAAAACCTGCAGCGCGAGCACCTCAATGCCATGGAAATAGCGCTCAGCTATCGCCAGCTCATGGATGAATGCGGATTGACACAGGAGCAGGTCTCCGAGCGGATGAAGAAAGAACGCAGCACCGTTGCTAATTATCTTCGCCTGTTAAAACTGCCGCCAGATGTACAAAAGGCGGTGAGAGACGGAGAGCTGAGCATGGGGCATGCGCGTGCCATTATCAGCCTCGAGCATGTAGACAAACAATTATTTGTATTTCATGAAACCGTGCAGCGTGGTCTGTCCGTGCGCCAGGTTGAGCAACTCGTAAAGAACATGGCCGCAGACAAGACATCAGTGCCGGTCAAGTCTGCACCCGCAAAGATACCTCCTGCATACAAACGCATAGAAGACGATATGGCGTCCCACTTTTCTACGAGGGTAAGACTCGACAGGAATAAAACAGGAAGAGGCAAGATTGTAATAGAGTTCTACAACAATGAAGACCTGGAGCGCATCATGGAAAAAATGAAGCTTCGGTAAAAACTTATACTACTCGCTGATCGCTAACTACTAATTACTATCTACTAATTACTAACTACTCTCTACTAACTTCCCCGTTTTCACTTTTAAAATTTGACTTAGTATGCTGCCTGAGGACTGGGAGAAGGAAGCCAAAGAGCATCAGAAAGCCTACAAATACAAGCTGGAGAAAGGCAACTTCAACAAGATGCTGAAAGCATTGCCCGACCTGCATGAGGAGGCCTTTAGCAAGATCGATTGCCTTGAATGTGCCAATTGCTGCAAGAACCATTCTCCGCGTTTTAAGCAGCCCGACATAAAACGCATCTCCAAAAGCCTCGGAATAAAAGAGGGCGATCTCGTTGCCCGCTACCTCAAACTGGACGACGAGGGCGACTACGTCACCCGGCAAAAACCCTGCCCTTTCCTTGCAGAAGACAATACCTGCAATATATACGAAGATCGCCCCGGCGACTGCCGGCGTTATCCTTATACCGATGAGGATGTGTTCTTAAAACGCGTTCAATTGACACTGAAAAACACAGTTGTCTGCCCTATTGCATTCACCGTTATGGAGGGCTTATTGAAATTGGAGGGCAAATAGGCATCTTCACTCACACTTATACCATCTTCCCGCACGGTTATTCATAGCACTGTTTTTACCCAATCCTAACAATGGCAGATTCACCCTCAGCGGATCACTGAATTCGGTTTCCGATGAGTTGCCTGTCGACATCACCAACATGCTCGGACAGGTTGTGTTCAAATGCACGATCCGGGTGCAGGGTGGCCGTGTTAACTCGAACATAGTGTTGGGCCGCAACTTGCCGGCTGGTGTTTATCTGCTGCATGTTACGTCGGGCACAGAGTCGCGGATGCTGCGCTTTGTGATCGGTAAATAATTTTGTTGACCCTGCCAGGTCAATGAGTGAAACCGCTGAATCAATACGTTCAGGAGTTTTTAAATCGGGGCAATGAGGAGCCGGGGTGTAGTCCTCCGGTACGAAGCGCCACGATGACTGCCTTTCACCGTTATTCAACGGTAGTAAATACCGTTGAATAACTCTTGCCACGGTTTTTGCCGGGTCATACTTTTACGCTCCATAAAAAGTATCAGGGAGCCGAAAAGGAAATATAGAGTAGGCAAAAAACACTAACAACTATGGCACGCGATCGTAAAAATGAACAGCCGGCAAATAACGAAGCCGCGAAAACATATGGCGACGGTATAAGGCGCAAAGGCATTGTGCCCGCAGGGTTTCAAAAGAAAAAGGTACCCCTTGGCGGCGCTCAGAAGAGTGCCGGCCTTAGCGGCGGCACCGGTACCGGACCGGGAGCCTTCGCCAATTTTCTGTACCAGGGTGGCCCCATCATATACAACCCGCAGGTTTATACCGTGTTTCTCGGCGACTGGTCGGGAGCGGCCAACCAGACGCGCATCGATAACCTCAACCAGTTTGTGACCGATTTTCTAAGCAGCTCTTACATGAATGTGCTGTCGCAATACGGCATAGGCAACTCGGGCAACTTTGTGCAATCGGTTAAGATATCTGACGGTACCACATCGTTGTCGGATGGCGATCTGCGCACGGTGATTCAGAATGCCATTAACAGCAATAAGCTCCCTGAGCCTGTGGCCGGCAGTTCCATTGCCTATCTTTTCTTCCTCGACGATAATATGGTGGTGACCAGCGAGCAGCTTTGCCAGGCCAATGGCAATTTCGGCTACCACAGTTTTTTCACCACCTCGGCTGGCAACAAGGCTTATTATGCTATAGTGCCAAGCCTTACAGATGCCTGCGTCACTACGGTATGCAGCGCCATACCACCGGGCTTTGTATGTTCCATTGACAAGAGCTCTACTACGCAGACACAGCGGCAAACGCAGGTTGCCTCACACGAGCTCTCCGAGATGTTCACCGATCCCGAAGTAGGTTCGCACGATGCATGGAACGATAATGACGCCAACACCGGTGAGAATGGCGATTTGTGCAATGGCCTTGTCGGCACCATCACCGTAGGCGCCAATACATGGAATGTGCAGCTCATGTACAGCAAGTGGGATGATCTTATCTCCAATGGCTCGGCCAATTGCGTGGCTACCAATCCCACACCTTATACCTCGCTCGTGCCGCAGTTTTATTTCACAGTTAACAAAAGTACTTTCGGTAAGGACGAAGTTAGTGATACACCCGGCTATCCAAAGGCATTCTGGCTCACGCTGGAAGGCTATACGGCCAATCAGCTTGGCGGCACACGGCCGCATCTCTCTGGCACATTCAATACCGATGGCGACCTGACCATAACACCTAATGCAGCGACCCCGGTTGTGTTTGAGCTGCCCGGCGATCAGTTCACGCCGCAGCGCATCACTTTCTACTACGACGTCAATTTCCACAATCCCCCTTTTTCCACGTTCCCCGGTGTGGGCGGACAGCCAAATATCAAGACGCTGCATGCCACCATCAGTATGCCTGAGTTCACACCCACAGCCGACACAGTGTTTGAGCTGATAGCCGGAGCGGATCCGTACTTCACCAACGTGGACACTACAGATGCCAATGCAGTATTCTACCTGAGCCAGGACCTGCGGGTGTTCACCGTTACACCCCACAACGACAGCTCACCGGTAGCCGGTGCTCCTGCCTTCGGCGCCGACAGTGATGCAGGAGCTTATGCCTACCTGCAGGGTGTGCTCAACCACCTGAATGGTACGGCCGGCTTCACTAACGGTTCGGCAGATCCGTTTACAAACGGTACGATACCCAACCAGGCCGGTGCGCTCGATGCCGATTCAAACCTTACATTGGTTACCGTCGATAATTCTGTTCATCCCGCTGCTATATACAACAACTACAATTTTGCCATAGCCAGGGTCAGGCTCACCGGCAGCTCGGGTAGCGAGGCCAATCCACTGAAGGTATTCTTCCGCCTGTTCATCACCCAGACAAGTGATACCGATTTCCTGCCCAACACCAGTTATAAGAGCAATCCCGACAACTCGCAAAGCCCCGCTACACCATTGTCGCCAAAGCTTGGTACAGATGGGGGCGGCAGTCTTATTACCATTCCGTTCTTTGCCACCGGCGACTTTCAGAGCGCTGCTGCAAACAGCGAATACACAGGCGCCAGCCTTAACGACCAGGACGTGACCATTCCTGCAGGAAGCGACAAGATATGGCACTACTTCGGCTGTTATGTCAACCTGAATGCCAGCATCAACGGCGCCAGCGTGTTCAGCCAGTTGCCCGGCACACACAATTGTATTGTGGCACAGATAGCCTACAATGGTGCACCCATACCAACGTCCACTCCGAACGGCATAATACCATCGCCGGAGAACTGGGACAAGCTGGCGCAGCGCAACCTGCAGATCACCTATTCCGATAATCCCGGTCCGGCCGAAGCACACCGTGTGCCGCAGACCTTCGATGTCAGGCCCAGCATGGCACTTGCCACCAGGCCCGGCAACTTTCTCGACTATCCCGATGTTCCTGCATATGGGCAAGGACTTCCTGCCC
>CAYNGS010000302.1:0-4593 GCA_964396625.1 uncultured Flavipsychrobacter sp. | reverse complement strand
GTATACACAATTGCCGACAAATACATGGTAATGATCGTAAGTGACCGTATATCGGCATTTGATGTGGTGTTGCCCCGGCCCATACCATATAAAGGCCAGGTGCTGAACCAGATCGCCGCGCAGTTCCTTACTGCTACGCAGGACATTGTGCCCAACTGGATGATCAGTGTGCCGCTGCCAAATACCACGATCGGTTATAAATGCGACACCTTCCCTGTGGAAATGGTGGTGCGCGGCAACCTTACCGGCCATGCATGGCGAACATACAAGAGCGGTAAACGCGAACTGTGTGGCGTGCCGATGCCTGATGGTATGAAGGAAAATGATTTTTTCGAGCGGCCAATCATTACACCGACCACTAAGGCACATGAAGGACATGATGAAGATATTTCGCGGGACGAGATCATACGGACGGGCCTTGTATCAAAACATGAGTACGAGCAATTGGAGAAATATACCCTGGCGCTGTTCGAACGCGGAAGGGAAATGGCAAAGGAGCGGGGACTGATTCTTGTAGACACCAAGTATGAATTTGGAAAAATAGGAGATACGATCTACCTAATTGATGAAATACATACGCCCGACTCGTCGAGGTATTTTTACATAGACGGCTATGAGGAGTTGCAAAGGAAGGGAGAGCAGCAACGCCAGTTGTCGAAGGAGTTTGTGCGCGAGTGGCTGATGGAAAACGGTTTCCAGGGAAAAGAAGGACAGCAAATACCTGAGATGACGGAAGAAGTAGTGGGGCAAATATCTGAACGCTATATAGAACTGTATGAAGTGGTGACCGGCAAGACATTCCAGAAACATGATGTGAACCACCAGGAGGAAGAGCGGAAACTGATAGAAGCCATAAAGCAGCTTAACCCATAAGAACATGCCGGAAACGACCAAACATCGGGTTGTGCGTGCTCCGCAAGGGCAGCAACTTACCTGCAAGAACTGGGTAACCGAGGCTGCCTACCGGATGATACAGAACAACCTTGACCCTGAAGTGGCTGAACGGCCCGAAGACCTTGTGGTGTATGGCGGTAATGGTAAGGCGGCCCGCAACTGGGACAGCTTTGATAAAATACTATCGTGCCTGAAGGAGCTGAATGAAGACGAGACACTGATGGTGCAGTCTGGCAAACCGGTGGGCGTGCTTCGTTCTCATAAAAATGCCCCCCGTGTATTAATAGCCAATTCGAACCTGGTGGGGCGCTGGGCCACATGGGAGCATTTTCGCGAGCTGGAAGCAAAAGGACTGATGATGTATGGCCAGATGACCGCAGGGAGCTGGATATACATAGGGTCGCAGGGAATAGTGCAGGGGACATATGAAACATATATGTCGCTGGCCAACAAACATTTTGACGGATCGCTGCATGGGAAACTAAATGTAACTGCAGGACTTGGTGGAATGGGCGGCGCTCAGCCACTTGCTATCACCATGAACGAGGGTGTGTGCCTGGCGGCGGAAATGGAAGAATGGCGGATAAAAAAACGTATAGAAACACGCTACCTTGACAAGTGGACCTCAGATATTGATGAAAGCATAGATTGGGCCCTGGATGCGAAAGCAAAGGGCGAAAGAATATCAATTGGTGTCTGTTGTAATGTTGTGGACCTGCTTCAGAGGCTTATAGACCGTAATATTACACCCGATACACTTACCGACCAGACATCGGCACATGATGAACTGATCGGTTATTTTCCGGAAGGACTAAGTGTCGCTGAGGCAAATGCACTGCGTGGCAGCAATCCCGAAGAATATGTTCGCCGCTCGCTGGATACTATGGCGCGGCATGTGAGACAAATGCTGGAGCTGCAGCAGCGCGGGGCCATAACGTTTGACTATGGCAATAACCTGCGCGGGCAGGCTCACGATAAGCGCGGGGTAACGAATGCTTTTGACTTTCCAGGTTTTGTACCCGCCTATATCAGGCCGTTGTTTTGCGAAGGCAAGGGGCCGTTTCGCTGGGTGGCGCTTAGCGGCGACCCGGAAGATATATATACTACCGACAAGGCGCTGATGGAATTATTTCCAGACAACAAAGGGCTGCATCGCTGGCTGCTGATGGCAAGAGAGCGGATCGCTTTCCAGGGATTACCGGCGCGCATATGCTGGCTGGGAATGGGAGATCGTGAGAAAGCAGGCGTATTGTTTAATGAACTGGTAAGAACAGGCAAGGTGAAGGCACCGATCGTTATCGGCAGGGACCACCTCGATACGGGTTCGGTAGCATCACCCAACCGCGAAACAGAAGCCATGAAGGATGGCAGTGATGCTGTGGCGGACTGGCCTATTCTTAATGCGCTGATCAACACGGCCGGTGGCGCAAGCTGGGTATCGTTTCACCATGGCGGCGGTGTGGGTATGGGCTATTCACTGCATGCAGGAATGGTGATCGTTGCCGACGGCACTGAGGATGCAGAGGAGCGGCTCAGGCGTGTATTGTTTAACGACCCGGCGATGGGTGTTATCCGTCATGCGGATGCAGGCTATGAGGAAGCGATACACACTGCAGAAAAGCATAAATTAATTATCTAACATCAAGGTACATGTCGTTCAGAATTGGCCAGGGCATTGATTTTCATAAATTGGTTGAGGGAAGGGAATTCTGGCTTGGCGGTGTGCTGATACCGCATAGCAAGGGTGCGCTGGGACATTCCGATGCCGATGTGCTGCTGCACGCTATCTGTGATGCGTTGCTTGGCGCAGTTTCACTGGGCGACATAGGGCAGCATTTTCCGGACACCGATGCAGCGTATAAGGGGATCGACAGCAAAGTGTTGCTGCGACGGTCATACCAGTTGGTTGGCGAAGCCGGTTACAAGCTTGTGAATATTGACAGTACTATATTGTTGCAGGCGCCGAAGATCAGGAAGTATGTAGATGAAATGCGAGCTAGTATAGCGGAGATACTTAACGTATCAACGGAAGACATTTCCATTAAAGCTACGACTACTGAGCACCTCAGTTTCATAGGCCGGGAAGAAGGAATAGTGGCGACAGCAAACGTGCTGCTGCGGAAAGCCGTGCCGGACGAAGCGATATAATTGTTATCTTCGATATCCAAACCTGCTTTATGAATTACCTACGGAGTGCGGTTGTGGCCGCTGCGATCACATCCATCGCCTTCACCTCCTGCAAGAAAAAGCATACAACTTCTCCGCAAAGTAACCTGATCGGAACATGGAAGCCATATATCAATGTTGCCGATGCCAACGGGAATGGCAAATGGGATGCAAATGACGCAGTAGATTCTTTGAAAAGTCCTTATAACCTGCAGTTTGTTTCCGGCGGCGCAGGCTTCCTGATGCTGCCCGGCACCTCCACGAGCATTGGCAATTTTTCGTGGGAGTTTCTGAGCAGTAATACCTACCTGAAGGTCACATATCCATCTTCGGGGTCCACGACACAGCATATTGATAGCCTCTCCACCTCGCTCCTGGTATTGCGCGACACAACCGGCATTTCAACTGTCTGGCAGGTGTTTACCAAACAATAGACCCGGCGTCGGCATCCCGGATCAATGCACTATATGAGCGATACATCGCTCAGTATCGGCGCCGTGCACTATGGTATCGTTAATGGTCATCTGGTAGGCAGTGTCTTTTGTGTATGTGCCTGACCCCCTTATCGTAAGGCTGCCAACGGTTTGCACAGGAATTTTCACTGTGGAAGATACCCACCCGGTTACTACAAATCCGCTGCCAAGGTTTTTCATGTTTGCTATCCTGATCTCATAGGGCGTATCAACGACCGTTGAAACAGTGGTGGCATAATGATCGAGTGTATCTGCGGGCTGGCAGTAATCGTAGCTGCCGTTGTATGTGCCTGTCAGCAGTGGCGCATTATCCGGCTGCGGATCTACTTTGATCACAATGCTGTTGGTTTGTGTACCTTTTTCTTTATTGTAAATGACGAAATTAACTGTGTTTGTGCCAATTGGCACATCCCCGGTAGAAATGGTAAAGACCCCGCCCAAAAGGTGCGTGACGACAATGGATCCGGGACTAACCTGGATACTGGCCGGAAGGCCTGAGAAAGAGCAGGTAACCGGGCTGCTGTCTATGCTGCCGCTCAGCACACTAATATTGAAAACAAAAAGGGCTGTGCTGTTAGGGTGAGTAGTAATGACCGACGGATATGAGGCACTGAACGTAAATGGTTCTGACTTCGCCGGCTGGGGTGCCGAACTCTTTTTTTTGCAGCAAAGCAGCAGCGGCAACAACCAGATGAGGTGACGGGTCTTCATGTTACTAAATTACATTTATAATCTGAGCCACAAAGGTAGCTTATGTTACAATCTTCCCATTTTTATCTCGTCCACTACGGCCGGATCAAGAAGCGTTGATATGTCGCCGATGCTATCCATCTCACCTTCTGCTACCTTTCGCAGAATGCGCCGCATTATTTTACCGCTGCGTGTTTTGGGCAAGCCGGCAACAAACTGAATTTTATCGGGCCGGGCTATGGGGCCAATGATCCGGCTCACCGTCTGCGAAATATCAGCCTTCGTGAAGTCGGCATTCTCGGGCACCTGGTCCATAATGACGTAGGCGTAGATGCCTTCACCCTTGATCTCGTGCGGGAAACCGACGACC
>CAYNGS010000301.1:0-4597 GCA_964396625.1 uncultured Flavipsychrobacter sp. | reverse complement strand
ATTGGGTTCGCACCTGCCTCAGCTATGTGATAGCCACTGATCGATACCGAATAAAAATTACGAACCTTCTGCTCTATAAAATACTGCTGCACATCGCCCATGACGCGTAGCGAAAACTCTGTCGAGAAAATACACGTATTCTGCGCCTGGTCTTCTTTCAGTATGTCTGCCTGCACGGTGCCGCGCACTGCTTTCAGTGTATCCGCTTTTATCTTTCCGTACACCTCAGCCGGCAGCACCTGATCGCCCGTCACGCCCAGCAGCATCAGCCCAAGACCATCATTACCCTCGGGCAAAATGGTTGCGTTTCCACCTGAGTTGTAATAAGGCCGCGTCGCGCCCCTCTCCTTAAAAATGGCGTCGATCTTCTTATTCACTTCCGCCTCCAGGCCATTGGCTTTTATATACAGTTCGCACTGCTGGTCTATCGCGGCATTCATAAAAAAGGCGGTGATGGTGGGTGCAGGGCCGTTTATCGTCATAGACACTGAGGTTTTCGGGTCGGCAAGATTAAAGCCGCTGTACAGCTTTTTCGCATCGTCCAGGCAGCACACACTCACGCCCGAGTTACCGACTTTACCGTAAATGTCGGGGCGGTGATCAGGGTCTTGTCCATATAGCGTCACACTGTCAAAGGCCGTACTCAGTCGCTTCGCAGGCAACCCTCTCGATACATAGTGAAACCGTTTGTTGGTCCTTTCCGGACCGCCTTCACCGGCAAACATTCTCGCCGGGTCCTCTCCCTCTCTTTTGAAGGGGTATATCCCTGCGGCATACGGAAATTCTCCGGGAAAATTCTCCATCAGCGCCCACTGCAGTATCTCACCCCATGCCTCAAACCGGGGCACAGCTACCTTTGGTATCTGCAAGTGAGAGAGCGATTCCGTATGCGTCTTTATCTTTAATTCTTTGTCACGTACTTTGTAGGTATAATAGTCTCCGGTATATTGCTTCTTTTTTTCTTCCCAGTGTTCCAGCAGGTGCTTATTCTTTGGGTCCAGCTCCATCTCGGCTTTAGCATAGACCTCGTGCAGTGTTTTTATCAGTCTGTCCTTGTCTTCTATCTTACTTTCTTTCAGCGTATCCACCGTCTTCCGTATCGAGAATAGCTTCTGGGCAACAGCGCTCTGGTCTTTGGCCCACTTATCGTACTTGCGGTTGTTCTCAGATATTTCGCTCAGGTAGCGGGTACGTGCCGGAGGTATTATGTATATCTTCTCACTCATCTCATCTGTCACGTGGTATTGCGAGTGAAGGTGTGCCCCGGTTTTCTCCACCAGCATGTCCATCAGCGCCTTATACATGCTGTTCGTACCCGGATCGTTGAACTGCGATGCTATCGTGCCGAATACCGGCATATCTTCAGCCTTCTTGTCAAATAATTTATGATTCCGCTGGTATTGCTTCTTCACATCGCGCAGCGCATCCATTGCTCCGCGCTTGTCAAACTTGTTGATCACCACAACGTCCGCAAAATCCAGCATGTCTATTTTCTCAAGCTGTGTTGCCGCACCATACTCGGGCGTCATCACATACATGCTCATGTCACAATGCTCTGTTATCTGCGTATCGCTTTGCCCAATGCCCGATGTCTCAAGTATGATCAGATCATACTTCGCAGCCTTTAAAATATTCACGGCATCATGTATGTACTTCGATACGGCAAGGTTACTCTGCCGCGTGGCCATCGATCGCATATACACCCGGTCATTTCGTATCGCATTCATGCGTATACGGTCGCCCAGCAGCGCCCCGCCGGTCTTCCGCTTCGTCGGATCTACCGAGATGATCCCTATATATTTATCCTTGAAGTCAAGCAGGAATCTCCGCACCAGTTCATCCACCAGCGAGCTTTTCCCTGCCCCGCCTGTACCCGTAATGCCGAGCACCGGAGCCTCCGACAGCGCCGCCTGCTCTTTCACCTTTTTAAGGGCTGCTTGTGTCTCCGGCAGATCATAATAATTCTCCGCAGCAGATATCAGTCGCGCTATCGATTTTACATCGCGCTCTGCCAGGTGGCCCGGCTCGCCGTTCAGGCGGTTGCCGGTCGGGTAGTCGCTTTTTTCCAGCAGATCGTCTATCATACCCTGTAACCCCAGCGACCGTCCGTCATCAGGTGAGTATATCCTCGTTATGCCATAATCTTCCAGTTCCTTTATCTCAGAGGGGAGTATCACTCCGCCTCCACCGCCAAATATTTTTATGTCTCCGCACCCGGCCCGCTGCAGCAGATCATACATATACTTAAAATACTCCACATGCCCTCCCTGGTACGACGTAATTGCAATAGCGTTTGCATCTTCCTGTATAGCACAATCCACCACTTCCCGCACGCTCCGGTCATGCCCCAGGTGTATCACTTCAGCGCCACTCGCCTGCATGATCCGGCGCATTATATTAATGGAAGCATCGTGCCCGTCAAACAAAGATGCTGCGGTAACAAGACGTATTTTATTCTTAAGGGAATAAGACATATTAAAAATAAATTGAACCTCGCTGCAAAGTTACGAACTTAGTCTGTAGTAGGAAGCCCTTCATGAAACCTGGTAGTGTCTCAGTTTGAAATTACGCGAGGTTTTTGGTGTTCCTCACAAACAACCTCGCGCAGGGCAGTCACAGCATTATTCAGCCGGTTGGCACCTTTTCTATCATAATCCCAAATTATTTTTCCACAATTTCCCAAGCACCGCAAAGCATTGGTCACAACCCCTTTAAATAGAAACAGCCATGCAAATTGTGAGTAAATGCGCCATTTTCGGCATGGCATTTGCCCTATAACCAGCGCGTTGGAGCATACCGTAATAAAAGATTAAGGGAAGCCCGGGTTTGAGGTTAGGGTCTACTTAGCATGAGAAAGCCCCTTCAGGGGTTTGGGGTTAAATGGGATAATGATGTGATAATGTGAGATGTTGACGATAATTTAATATGGCTTACAGTAAAGGGTTTTCACCACTTCATGATCACATTCGGTGCAAATTATTTTTTTATGCGAAATGCGATATACCAGGAATTAGGCTTCTCGTATACTCCGAAAAAACATCAATGTATCCATGGAATCTACTGATCCATGTGCATCCGAGGTTCAGGCAACGTTACCCATTTGGGAAATGAACGGGAAATGAATGTTACATTTTCCTCCGCCCGAAAAAACGGCACGAAGCCCCTATACTGAATACACTCTGTTGGTCATAACCAACATCGCCAAACAAACTGAATCTTGACGAGATATAATAGCGCGCACCCGCCTTAAGATAAGGAGTCACCGTATGGTCATACTTGGTAAGTGTGCTGTCGCCCTGCGGATAGGCGCTATATCTGATATTGTTTATGGATATACCAACCCCCACAAAAGGGTCCAGGTGCCTTACGCTTACGAACCGGCCCAAATGATAAAATGCGGTCACGCCACCGCTTATGATTCGTGCATTATCTGAGCGATATCGGGTAAACGGACCGTTATTTCCAATATAGCCCTGCTTGAAGTTGTAAGTGAACGCATCGTAGCTCATGGTGGCTGCCAGGCTTATGTTTTTCCACAGGCCATATTCCAGCTTCAGGTACACCGGCACAAAACCCGCCGTATTTGTTTTACTGAAAGCCTTTGGTAGTGTGTAATACTGGCGATAAAAATCGACAAACCCCAAAGATGCTGTGGCCATCGTGGAGTGCCGTTCATAGGTAGTATGCCTCGCCGACGCCAGCGTATCCGTTTGCGACCAGCATGCTATGGAAATTAAAACCAGTAAAAAAGTAAAATATATCTTCATATCGGAAGCAAGCTAATAAACTAACGGCGAATTTTAGAAAATATTACCCCTGCTGCTAAAAAATTGCCCACCCAAAAATGCGGCACACAAAAAACATTCAAAATAAATCAATCTTTATCATAAAAAAGCTCCCGTTAGAAAACGGGAGCACGCAATATAAATAAACAAAAGAAACAAGGTTAATCAGGTTTCTTGCCGTCAAGAAAAGTATTGATCGTTTGTATCGCCGCCTGAGGATTGTCCTGCTGGTCGTTATTCATGCCCACGGTATAACCGCTGTAGTATGAATCGGCCGAGCCACCCTGGTTATCCAGTTTCAGGTTCTTCCGCATATAGGCAGGCACTGCTTCCATCTCGTCATTGCTTTCTGTGCCTTTTATGTTAAAGCTCATTCTGCGCAGGCGCTCAGCACGGTCTTCCAGCGCTTTCTTTTGCTCTTCAAACCTCCTCTTTTCTTCAATCTCATCTGCTGAAAGTATGCGCTCTCCTATCTTCATCACCACCTCTTCCTTTACAGGTTCTTCATTCTTTATCACCAGTTGCATCGGTATCTCCTCAGGGCGTTTTTCTTCCTGCACATATATCGAACTGGTCTGGCTGGCAGCGGCCAACTGTTCTTCCACCGGGGGAATGAACGTCTCCGTGAGCTCGTTTACAAAAAAGTCTTCAGGCTTTTCTTCCACTTTGTCAAATTTTACTACCGGCATCTCTACCAGCGTGGGCGCCATGTTCAGCGGCTCCTTCATTGCAAAAGGCTTCGCCTCCGCAGCGCGTGTTTCAGCAGCAGCATTCATATCGCCCAGCTTCACAATGATCTTCTCAGGTTCATT
>CAYNGS010000300.1:0-4604 GCA_964396625.1 uncultured Flavipsychrobacter sp. | reverse complement strand
GCGAAACTATACCCGCAATTAGTGAAAGATCATAAAACGCTCATACTGCCACCCTTGGAAAGCAGTAAAGATCTTAGTACGATAGGGTCATTAGCAAGGCAATTACTGCAGATGGAGGTTACCCGCAACACGACGATCATTGGCGTTGGGGGCGGAGTTATTACCGACATAACCGGTTTTTTAGCTTCTGTGTATATGCGGGGCGTTCCTTTTGGATTTGTTCCGACAACATTACTTGGCATGGTAGATGCGGCGATCGGGGGAAAGAATGGTGTGAACTCGGGTATGAATAAAAATATTTTGGGCACCATCACGCAACCGCAGTTTATCCTCTTTGACACCCGGTTTCTGGATACGTTACCGGACGATGAGTGGAGCAATGGATTTGCGGAGATCATAAAGTATGCATGCATATTTGATGCCGACCTGTTTGATGAATTGAGCAGCCACACTATCTCTTATTACAAAGACCATACTGCACTGAATAAACTTATAGAGAAGTGTGTGGCGTTGAAAACGAAAACCGTGGTAACTGATGAAAAAGAAAGCGGGAACAGAAAATTGCTCAATTTCGGGCATACGGCGGCACATGCAATAGAGAACCTGTATGAGCTGCCGCATGGCAAGGCTGTGGGTATCGGCATGGTTATAGCTTCAATAATTTCAACACAGGTAACCGGATTGGATGAGCGTGTTACAGAAAGGTTGAAGGGTTTGCTGGGACGGTATCATTTGCCCGTGCGAATAGACATTAACGCTGCAAAGGCGATGGAAATACTGAAGATGGACAAGAAACGTCACGACGACATGATCGATTACATAGTGCTGGAGCGAATCGGGAAGGCAGTGATCCACGCATTGCCGATCAATACGATCGAAAAAGCCCTCAAGAAATATGGAAGTGCGAATTGAACCGGGTAATGTAGACGGCGTTGTTTCGGCCCCGCCGTCGAAGAGCGCGACCCAGCGGGTGCTGGCTGCGGCTTTACTGCACAAGGGCAGAACGATAATTCATAACGCCGGGCATTCGGAGGATGAAGCAGCAGCATTGCGAATAATCGAACAACTTGGAGCAAATGTTAGTGTTCAGGACGATGGATCCATTGAAGTAGTAAGTGTGGGTGTGAGCCCGAAGGTGGGCAAAATTAATTGTGGTCAAAGTGGGTTGGCGGCTCGTTTGTTCACGCCTATTGCGGCGCTGTCTGACCAGGAAATAATTATAGAGGGTACGGGTAGCCTGATGAAGCGGCCAATGAGTGGAGTAGGGCAGGTACTACAATTGCTGCACACCAGTTTGCATGACTTCAACGGTTTTCTGCCCATTACGGTAAAAGGCCCACTACAACCCGAATCGATAAAAGTGGACGGGCGTGATGGCTCACAGTTAGTTAGCGGCCTTTTGTTTGCGATGAGCGCAGCGGCAGACAAACCCATTACTATAGAAGTTGACGGTTTGAAGAGTAAGCCTTATGCTGATCTTTCACTCGAGATATTGGCGACTTTCGGAAAGCCGGTGACGCATGACGATCACAGCGTGTTTTATATCGATCCTTCGTTTTTTGTTCGCCGCGAAACAATAGAAATCGATATAGAACCGGACTGGAGCAGCGCCGCCTACCTGCTTGTGGCCGGCGCATTGGCCGGGAGCGTCTGTGTAAAAAATCTGCGACACGGCTCCACGCAGGCAGACCGGGCGATACTGGATGTACTGAGAAATACAGGCGCAGGAATTACGATCGATGAAGACAGCATTTGCGTTAAAAAAGCGCCGCTGCAGTGTTTTGAGTTTGATGCGACCCACTGCCCCGACCTGTTCCCCATTCTTGCCATTCTTGCCGCCTGCTGCAAAGGTGAGAGCTACATAAGAGGTGTGCACCGTCTGTTTCACAAAGAAAGCAACCGTGCAGAAAGCATATCAGAAATGCTGCAGGATTTCGATGTTCCTTACTCCATAGAGGACGATACCTTGTGTATTACCGGTGTGCGAAAACTGCAGGGCACTGTTATCAATGCCTATAACGACCACCGGATAGTGATGGCCGCGGCCGTGGGGGCGCTGAGGGCAAATGGTCCTGTAGACATACCCGGCGCTGATGCGGCGGATAAATCCTATCCCGGCTTTTTTGCAGATTTAATTTTGTGCGGTGGGAAATGTACTTTTAACGGCGATCTATGAACACATTCGGCAGGATATTTCGTGTCAGTATTTTTGGAGAGTCTCACGGTAAGTGGGTGGGCATCGCTATAGACGGATGCCCTGCGGGGATCGATCTGCATGAAAGCGACCTGCTGCCCGACCTTGAACGACGAAAGCCCGGCGCAACCGGGACCACCACACGGAAGGAGGAAGATATCCCTATTTTCGTGAGCGGTGTATTCAACAGTAAAACTACAGGGGCGCCGCTCACGATCGTGTTTGAAAACATCAATATTCGCTCGTCCGATTATGATGCAATAAGAAATACCCCGCGTCCCGGCCATGCCGATTTTGTGCTGCACAAAAAGTTCAAAGGACACAATGATCATCGCGGCGGCGGCCATTCATCGGGGAGACTCACGCTGGCAATTGTTGCCGCGGGGGTAGTCGCCAAGAAAATACTGAAGGATGTGCGCATAGAAGCAACGCTGACGGAGGCAGGTGGCAATTCTGATATTAACGCGGCGATCGCAAAGGCTGTTGAGGAACAGGATAGCATAGGCGGCATTGTGAGCTGCGTGGTGAAAGGGTTGCCGGTTGGTGTTGGCGCTCCTTTCTTTGATTCGCTGGAGTCTGTGATCAGCCACCTTGTTTTTTCGATACCGGCGATAAAAGGAATTGAGTTTGGCAGTGGCTTTGCCGCTGCACATATGACAGGCAGTGAACACAACGACCCGATCATAGATGATGAGGGCAGGACGAAAACGAACAATGCAGGGGGGATAAACGGCGGTATCAGCAATGGAAATGATCTTATTTTCAGAGTAGCGGTGAAGCCGACGAGCAGCACGCCAAAAGAGCAAAATACTTGGAATAACAGCACCAAATCTGTGGAGTCATTTACCGTTAAGGGCAGGCACGACCTGTGTATTGCACTCAGAGTGCCGGTAGTGGTTGAGGCGGCGGTGGCAATAGCCCTTGCCGACCTGCTTTTTGAAGCATCTCCGTTTCTATAGCAGGCCTGGAGGATATTTCCTCGATAATTCGTCAACTTTCCATTTACTTTGTGGTCAAAATGAGCAGTTACTGTACTATTAACGCAGTTTTATGAGTGTGAAAGCAAGGTAGTATGGGAGGAAGCTTAATTTTAAAGCCAAAATCAAAAAGAAGGAATGAGGAAAATATTTATACTTGCGGTAGCTGTTTTTTCGTCAATTGGTTCGTTTGCCCAAAAGAAAAAAATATCGATACATCCGGAGCAAATAAATGTTGTTGACCCGGTGAAAAGCAAATTTTCCGAACCGGGTGCGGCATCAAAGACCACTGCTATTGGCGATACTGTGAAATTATCAAACATAGCAGACTCAGCCACGCTTACTTTGTACACTTTTGATTCGGGCAAGGGGTATGTTACCGGGACCAACGCCTTCAATGACCAGTCGTTTGCAGAGCGCTATGATGTCACTGCCGGTAGTTCTGTGCAGGTGATAGGGGTATATGCGCTGTTTGGCGGCAGGGTCAACCCGGCTTCCGACAGAACGATCACTTTTTATATATGGGACCAGGGTATTCCGGAAGTGATAACGGACACTCTTATATACAGTGGCTTTCCTAACAATGTGATGAACGGGCTAACCGTGCCCGTTACACAGATCGGTATTGGCACGGTCAGCGATACTACCAAGGCTTACCTGTTTGCGTACCCATCGGCCGGTACCAGCCATTCTTTTTTTGCGGGCTACTATATCAACTATGACTATTCGTCTTTAAACGGAGACAGTATTGCTATCGCTTCGTCACTAAAAGGCGACCGGACGAGCCCAAAGTACAGTATTGCTTTTGACACAACCGGTGGCGATACGCTCATCACAACAATAGTTAATGTGCAGAACGCCACACAGGCTTCTGACAATAACTGGTATGACAATTATACCCAAAACGATTCGTTGTTTAACGATCTGGCCATCTACCCGATAGTAGTGATGAGCGATGTAGAGGGTGTAAAGGGAGTAACGCGGAACAACCTGACCTTCTTTGGCAATTACCCCAACCCGGCCACAACAAATACCAATATCAGGTTTTCATTGGCACAGGCAACAGACGTGACCATACAGTTTATGGATATGAGCGGCAGGACATTTAACACTGTGAAACAAAATGATCTATCAGCAGGTGAGCATATTATTCCTGTAAATACTGCTGAAATACCGGCCGGGGACTATCTGTACCTGTTACATACGTCGGGGGGAGACGGAATAGCCGGGAAAATGACGATCGTACACTAAGGGTGCAAATTTAGCCTCGCTATTTGGTTGTGTCTGCCTTGAGGGCGGGAGCTTTTAACCAATCCTCCATATATTTTGGGTCGAGCTGGTAGTAGGCGTAGGTGCTTTTATATTCTATCATACCGTTGTTGACCCAATAGACAGCCGGTACTCCGGTACCTGCCAACTGAATAAATTCGTTG
>CAYNGS010000299.1:0-4609 GCA_964396625.1 uncultured Flavipsychrobacter sp. | reverse complement strand
CCCGGGAACTACATAAGCAATGGTACCCACCTTCGCGGCCAGTACCTAATATCAGTCACACCCCTGACATCTGTCATTCCAATTCTTTTACGCCTGTTTCAACTTTGCAGTGTCTACGCATTAGCGCAGCCCAAAGAATTATTTTATGAGAGCGATACAGTCATATCTCCCGAATCCCAGGCATACAGAGATCAACCGCATATTTGTCAACGCCACACCGGCGCAGGCCTGGCAAAAGGCCAGGCACTTTGATGCCGCCGCTATCCCATGGATAAAACTGCTTTTTGATATCCGGACCCTGCCCGACGCGGTCCGCG
Source organism: uncultured Flavipsychrobacter sp. (assembly GCA_964396625.1). Taxonomy (GTDB): domain Bacteria; phylum Bacteroidota; class Bacteroidia; order Chitinophagales; family Chitinophagaceae; genus Nemorincola. Next base: position 4,292 of record CAYNGS010000299.1, on the reverse strand, counting down.
GAACAAAACACGAAACGGCCGACCAGCGCATCGGTGTCGACCAGATAACAGACAATGGCACCGGATTCATGCTGCTGGAAGAAACACCGGGCAAGGAAGTTGTGGTCGGCTCCGTGGGCCAGTTCTGGCATCTCAACATTCGCTTTGCAGATATTAAGCCTGAAGATTTCCATTCGTTTAACAAGCCGGGATGGGGCAAACTGGCATGGGCCATTTCCGTTGAGCCATATATGGATGGCAGTACAATAAGCCTGGAACTGCGCACAACCGCCACAGACGAAGATAGCTGGAACAAACTCGACAGCTACTACAAGATCATCGGGATCGGATCTATTCCTATTCGTCACTCTGTAATGGCGCACCTTGAGGCCGACCTCGGGAAAATGACGCTGCCAAACGATGACCTGAAGCGGCTGCCTGGCGATGAGCTGATACCCCAGGCCAGGTTCAGCTCCACCCATCACATCAATATCGAGGCCCCCATACACCTTGTGTGGCGGTACCTGATGCAGCTCGGTTGCGACCGGGCAGGTTGGTACAGCCTGGACTGGCTGGACAATGGCGGACACCCGAGCGTAAACTACCCCGTAGAAGGATGGGAATCGCGGCGGCCCGGCGACAAACTGGCCGCCACCCCGGCGGGAGATACATTCTTCAACGTATACAACGTTAAAGAGGACGCCTGTTTCGTTCTTGGCGGCAAGACGGAGCGCTTAGGCAGCAGTTTCAAAATGACATGGGCGTTCGTCACTGAGCCGGTTGGCGGCGACGCCACCCATCTCGTTGTGCGCGCCCGAATGGAGAGCACACCGGAATGGAAAGAGTGGCTGCTGGGTAAAGTTGTTTACCCGCCCATTCACGGGCTCATGTCCGAAGTACAGTTAAAGAACCTCAAAAATATGGCCGAGCGGGATGCGCGTGCAAGAGTTGAAACATTAGCGTCGAACGAATTTATGGTAGTTTTGAGCAGGGCAAGTGGATGGTCAATGTCATGTTTTCACCTGACTGCAGTCATAGGCGTTGCGCCCGTGTTGCACCAATTTTGTCTTTATTGAACGTCAAAATTAATAACGATGAAAAACGGGCATCGCACAAAGACCATAGCAATTTTCTCAGGCCTGCTGAGTATGGTGGTAATTATTGCCTGGGTATTGGTATTTGCAAGGGGTGCAAAGCCTGACGGAACAATTGAATTTATGGCAGGCCTTTGCATCACCGGGGAGATATTTCTGCTGCTCAAAACTATGTTTGGAGCCAAACTGAACATCGTCGGACTCGGATTGGTTGTATACTCTCTTTTAAACGCTGCAGGATATTATGGCGCCCAGGATAACGTCTTAGCTGCCGTTGTTTTTGCCGGCTTGTTTGTTACGGTCGGTATACTTATTTCTATGGAGGTATACACCGGTTACCTCCAATAAATAACACATCAGTTGCAATGCACGGGAAATCCGTTTTCTCCGCAGACTTGGCGGCCGGCCCCGGTTACGACCTTGTATATCCCAAATGGCAGATCGGGGGTGTTCAGTTCTGATAGGGTTTTGTCGGTTTGGGTGGTTCTGACAACGTTTCCATTCTTATCCACGAGATTTACGGTCAGCACATTATACGACGTCGACGGGTCGGCCGGCATTTCCGAGAGCCGCAACCATTGTACCATAAGCACCACATAGCAGCATAAGGCTATCACTGCAAGAGCGGTAAAGACATACAGCGTTTTCATGATGAGTGATCGTTTCCTGCAGATAGACGAGATCGCGGGGTCTTAACTTGGGTAGTATGAGGGTGATTTTTTGGGGGATATACGCCTATTCCCGGGCAGATTCTATAGCGTCAGATATTTCCCGCTCAATTTCCTTGAATTCCAGCAAGGTCATTTTATCCACAAATATCCAGCCGCCGAATTCTTTTTTATAGACCATCGGGAATTTGACCTTATCGCCCTGCACCGAGATCATAAAAATAGTGACATTGGGGGCGAGGTCCTGGCTTTCCATAAGCAGGGGTAATCCATTGATCGTTTTTCGGTAGGCGGCCATTCAGCAAAATTACTACAACCATTTAATTACAATAAAAAAATATAGCTTGACGTTATAGATATAATTGAAAGTTTTCTACGCGTAACTTTACGGGAGATAGATACATTAAACCATTTTTAGTATGAGATATTTACTGCTTTTATTTGTTGCGATCCCAACGGTTATTTTTATGACCGCATGCCCATCGCCCCACGGCAACCCGGTGCCGGATAGTAAAGTGAATGTGACCATAAACGGCAACAACTGGACTGCAAACAATGTGCAGGCAAGCGAATACACAAACAACTTTGGCCGCACCTTTTATATAAGGGCCAGCAATGTTTCTGATAAGTGGCTCTCCATTAATTTTTTCGGCCTTACTTCTCCGGGCAGCTACCCGGTCACCTATGTCAATAACGGCCCCACCGGCAGTGGATTTGTAATGGCGACCTATTATTCGGCTAATGGCGAAGACCCTGCAGATACAGGGCTGGTTACGGTAACCAATGTAACGAGTACCAGTGTGGCCGGTTCAGTGTCGTTTGTGACCAAGGCCGGTGTAAACATTACCAACGGCACCTTCAGTGTGTCGCATCAGTAAACGAAATATTCCGGCAGCTTTCGTCGAAATAACAGCTATATTTACATACATTCCTTAGTATGAGAAACTTACTGTTTGCCCTTACTGCATTTTTGGCAACGGCCGTATTGACCGGCTGTCCAAGCCCGTCAAACCCGCCAATTCCAAACGGCAAATTTAATGCTACGATCGATGGTCATAATTGGACCGCCACAAACATTAGTTCGAATGACTATACAAGCGCCAACGGGCGAACCTTCAGTATTTACGCGAGGAATGTTTCAGATAAACAACTCTCGATAACGTTTTTCAATTTGAAACAGGCTGGAGCCTACCCTATTATACAAAACGCTACAGGTTCGGATACGGTGAGTTGCGCTGCAGTCAGTTATTATGTAACATATCTCGCAGACCAGGTTGCATCCGGGCAGATCATTGTGACCAATGTCAACGGCACCAGCGTTGCCGGCACATTTGCCTTCACCACGTTGGCCGGCGTGAATATCACTGATGGCATTTTTAATATCACACGCTGACAAAAAAGTGGCCTACCCCGCAGAAACAGTGGTGTAACAACGCTATGTGATCAGAATCATTTCCTGATTGTATATTAAACAATTACTTTTGCAGAAATTTTATAGCAACCCGGATGCGCAGCTGGTGGTGGAAAATACTTTGTATCATACTCGTGGGATATACCGTTGCCGGCGGGTTCCTGATGCCGGTGCCAAGGCTGGATATCCTGAACGAAACCATCCGTAACCTTTACTTTCATGTGCCCATGTGGTTTACCATGATCGTATTGTATGCCTGCGCATTTTTCTACTCCATAAAATACCTGCGCACCGGCAACCTTCAGGACGATGTCTATGCCCTGCAGTTTACAAATACAGGCATTTTCTTCAGTATCATTGGCTTGCTCACGGGTATGGAATGGGCGCAATATACCTGGGGTGCAGCCTGGAGCAATGACCCCAAGGAACTCGGTACCGCTATGAGCATGCTTATCTATTTTGCTTACAGTATATTGCGCAGCGGGCTGAAGGACGACGAGAAGAAAGCAAAAATAAGCGCGGTATACAATGTTTTTGCTTTTGCAATGATGATACCCCTCATCTTTATATTGCCCCGCATGGTCGACTCGCTCCATCCCGGCAATGGCGGCAATCCGGCTTTCAAACAATACGATCTGGATAAATATATGCGCATGGTGTTTTATGCAGCGGTGCCGGGCTGGATACTCACCGGGGTTTGGATCGCTTCGTTAAAAACAAGACTTGCACTGGTACAATATAAAAGAGACAATAGTTTTCAGGTTGACATCGAAAAAAAAATCAATAATGCGTAAGCCGGCTTTGATAACCATATTTTTATTGCTAATAACTGCTACGGTCGCAACTGCGCAGACCGAAATGGCCGATACCATGCGGTCGAATGGTAAAATATACGTTGTGGTTACCGTATTAGCGACTATCTTTGCGGGAATTTTTGCGTACCTCGTAATGCTCGACCGCAAGATCAGTAAATTGGAAAAGGAAAAGTAATTTTAATTCTCACATAAAATAAATTCAACAAGGTGGAAACAGTAACTGCCAAGCCAACACAAGAAGCTCATTACAGCTTTTTCCATGGTGTAGAGCGCAACTTTGATAAAGCTGCCAAATATACCCGTTTCGAATCAGGTATCCTGGAAC
>CAYNGS010000298.1:0-4616 GCA_964396625.1 uncultured Flavipsychrobacter sp. | reverse complement strand
ATGGCATGTGCTGCGGGGCAGGCGGCGCCCAAATGTTTAAAGAAGAAGAGCCGGGCACTACCCGAATCAATTTCGACCGTGCGGAGCAGGCTCTTGAAACCGGCGCAACGGTGATCGCTTCCAACTGTCCTTTTTGCATGACCATGCTTACAGACGGTGTGAAAAACAAAGAAAAAGAAGACAGCGTGAAGGTGATGGACATTGCAGAGATGGTAGCTATGTCACTGTAAGTTAAAACTCAAAAGTTGAAGCCTTTTACCGGATGCTACGCTTTTTTGCTATCGCGCCTATATATTCGAGGTATTTCTTTGCCAGTATTTCCCGGTCAAAATTTTCCTTCGCATACCTGTACCCATTTTCCCCCTCGCGCTGTAACCGTGACGGATCATTGAGATAAATTCGGATCACCCGGCTATACTCTTCGACATTTTCAGGCTCCACATAAGAACCGGCACCCGCATCCTCCAGCAGTTCACGCGACACCCCGTCTATAGCCATCAGTATCGGCTTTTTGCACGACATATAATCGAAGGTTTTATTGGAGTACACGGTCTTAAAAGTGTCCACTCTTTTCAGCACTGATGCTCCCATCTCCGATGCAAGTATGTAGCGAAATACATCCGCCTTAGGCACTGCGTCAAGAAATCTCACATTGGTTATTTTCCGTTCTTCAGCAAGCTTCTTAAGCCGATCCTTTTCCATCCCCTGCCCTATCAGCAGGAAAAGAACATTGGTATCGGCCAGCGCTACCCCTGCATCCAGCAGCTGCTCCAGGTGATTTGCCACACCATGCGCACCCACATAGGTGATAACAAACCGCCCATCCAGCCCGTGGGCCCTGCGAAAAGCATCGCGGTCAAAATCATGCAGCAATTTTTCAGAAAGACTGAAGTCTGCCGCGTTGGATATCTGAATAAGCTTATTCGCAGGAATTTTCTTCTGCTCAAGCAAAACTTTATAGAAGGCCGGCGTCAATACATTGATGAGCTTAGCCCGCTTATAGATAAAGGCCTCCACCCAAAACGCGAGTCTGATGACCATCTTGTTGGTCAGCACACCCGTGTCTATAGCTGACTCCGGCCACAGGTCTCTCACCTCGAAAACAAACGGCATCCGCCTCAACCTTGATATGAGGTAACCACTTGCGCCCACAAACAATGGCGGCGAGGTAACAATGACGACGTCAAATTTGCCCTTTGCTTTAAATAGTCCTGCATAAAGAGAAGAAAACATAAAGGAAAAATAGCCCCACAACCGGCCGAAGAAATGTTTGTTGTACGCCTCTGAAACGTGGCAGCGCCAAACTGTCACCGCCCCCTGCTGCTTTTTTACAAAATACTTCCCTTTGTATTCGGCTATCTTTTCCTTGCCGTTGTAATGCATCATCCCACCCAGCACGGTTACTGTATGACCCTGCTCTGTCCATACTCGGGTAAACTCGTTCCAGCGTGAGCCGCCCGGGTCATCTTCTTCCAAAAAATACTGGTGGATCAATAATATATTCATGTACTGGCTGCTACCTTTATCAGTGTTTTTATCGGCTCATTAAAAGCACTAAAATAGCATTCTTCCGTCTTTTCTTTTTGTCCGTATAACGAAGAGTACCATCCGTCTCCTTTATGTGGCGCCAGGCTGGCGCCTTTTGAGTCCTTTGCAGTAATACTAATCCGGCCAACAGCGCTTAACGGCATGTGCCACAACTGCCGCACCTCCATTCCCCTCGAAGCGCCGATCACCTCATCATGTATTTCCCATACGGGTTGCCCTTTCAGCTTTTTCACCCTGCGACGATGTACTATTCCATCTTTAATATAGCTGAATGCCTTGATAACTCCGGTAAATACATAGGCATCATCATCGTCGCTCATGGCGGCGTCTACGCTTTGCGACCAGTAATACCATATAAACCGCCCTCCCTTCAGCATCTGATCGTTATCGCCCAGCATCACCGTATTGTGCGAAGCCGTGCCGCTGAAGTAACGCATTGTCTCTGCATCGGTATTGTACTTATAGCTCCCGGCGTCCGGAAGCAGGTTCTCACCTTTGTACCAAACATCGAGATGCAGATTATCTGCCTGCGAGGGTCGGTCTTTGTGGCTACCGCACCTGATGAAGGTCAACGTTTCCGGCTCTCTGATAACATAGTATCCGCCCTGCAAAAAACTATGCATGCCGTCCTGTATGGTCACGCTATCTGTATATTCCTTTTCTATCCCGTACCAACTCATTTCCTCCGATGCCGCCAACCCGGTTTCAACGCCCAGCACACCTGCCAGCGCCTGCAACTGCGGCCGGTAGTCTCTGAAATGAGCTGTGGTCAATTTAAAAAAAAGCGCACCGTCGTTGGCGCCATAATTTGGCAGCCAGCCGTTTTCGTCTATCATGCAGGTTTTCAAAAACAGCAGCGACGACGCGGCCCGGCTATATACCACTTCACTAAATTTTTCATTGTTCTTTTCAGAAAGCGCTATGGCCCAGGTCAGCAACTGCACAACAATGCGGTGATAATTCATGGAAAACTGCAGAAAGGTACCATCAGCATAAACCTGGTAGGCTATCTCCTCTTCAAACCATCCCTTCCCCTTCTCTTTCCACGCTCCTGCACCAGGGAGCATCGGGAAGAACAGTCCTGTGAAATACAACCCCAGCGATTCTGTGATCGCGTGATTGTTGCGCACTGCGATCCTCGAGAAATCAATATTTTTGTACACGTGATCCATGTGCCAATATATCGCATACTGTATCTGACCAAAAACATCTTCGGTAAGAAATGGAGAATTGCAGTAGTAGTGTAGCGCGAAGGTCCAGTTCATTACCCGTAAGGACATCTCCTGGCTGCAACGATAGTTGGGTCCGCAGTTCACCGGGTTGCTCTTTATCCACGAGAGGATGTCACTGAAGACCATTTCGCTGCAGTCTTCGTTAAAATGATAGTCATACCTGATAATATCATAGAGATAAGAAAACCGGGATTTCTCCCACACATATTTTATATCGCCTGCCTCTTTCGAATAATCTGCAATTTCCGTCCAGTGTTTGCGAACATCATAACGGAACCCGGAATCCGGATTGGTAACCCAGTCATAGTCCTTTCCCAGGTAGGCAAGAACACTGTTAAACAACAGCAACTTACCATTCTCAATATTTTCAAAATGCTCTTTTAGTTCGGGCTGCGGGCTCCTGGGAATAGTAAGTGACTCCTTATCCCTGAAGAAAAAATTAGTTTGCTGTCGCTTCCAGTTTTCAAGGGTAACATATTGTACGAAGGGAGGGGATACGGGAAACTTACTCTTCAGCAAACCCGTCCTCCTCATCAATTCATACCGGGCGCGAAAACCGGTATAGCGCCACCCCATGTTGGTCACCAGGTTTATAATATTGCTCAGTTTTCCCGCCATGTATATCAGCCATTAGCCCTTCTCTTCCTCCACATCCACCATCAGTGCCGACAGCACATCTATAAGGGATTCACTGTTTTCACTGATAATATGTAAGGCCTCATCTTCTGTCAGGTTATCATTTGGCACACCGGCCGAGCCCGTTTTGCCTGTCTTATTTTTGTGCAGCAGCCCATCTGACAAAGATTTTATTTTATCTGCCGGGCCTTTAAGATTATTAGCTATTACGTGGTTGAGTTCTTCCAGTTGGTTAACTTTCTTCAGCAGACTGGCCCTCGCTGCCTCCAATTCTGCATTCTTGCGCTTTATCTGGTTCTCCAGCTCCTTCTTCTTGGTGATGTCTATCACCTGTGTAATAAAAAACTTAGGCGTGTTATCGCTGTTCCAAACCAGCGATACCGTGAGCAACCCCATGACGATCTTCTTATCTTTCGACAAATAACGTTTCTCAATAGAATAGGTGTAGATATCCTTGTCGAGCATCTGGTCTATCAATCCCCTGTCAATGTCACGATCAGCCGGATAGGTTACATCGTAGTGAGTAAGCTTCATTAATTCCTCCTTCGGGTAGCCCGTCATCTCGCAAATCACTCCGTTTACGTCCACCCACTTACCGTCGGGGCCTATCAGGGCAATGCCAATACCGGAATGGTCAAATGCGCTGGCAAAAGTTTCCCTGCTGGTCTTCAGTGCTTCTTCGGCTATCTTCTTGTCATTGATATCGTGATGTGTGCCGATGGCCCGCAATGGCTTGCCATCGCTTGTCTTTGATATGATCACGCCGCGGCTCAGTATCCATTTGTAGGTACCATCCTTGCACAAAAACCGTTGCTCCACCGAGTAGGACGAAGTAAGCCCCGCCACATAGTCTTCCACTTTCTTTTTATATTTCGGGTGGTCTTCCGGATGGATCTTTGAAGCCCATGTATCCCAGCTTGATATCTCGGAGGAGTTATAACCGAATATATCGTGCCACTTAGGGGAGAAAAATATTTTGCCGGTCTGCATATTCAGGTCCCACATCCCGTCCCCTGCTGCATCAAGTGCCAGCCGCCATTTATCCTCCACCATCTCTATACCTTCCTTCGTCGATAAATTCTTTATTACTACAAATAAAAAATCCTTGTCCGGATGTATAGCCAGTATCCTTATGCTGTATGTAGACGTGGAGTGCCCGCCGGAGGTGGTGGAGACGTGGAGGCTGCCGGACCAGGCTCT
>CAYNGS010000297.1:0-4623 GCA_964396625.1 uncultured Flavipsychrobacter sp. | reverse complement strand
TAAATATTAAGGTACGTCAGCCATTGCAACGTATCCTTATACCGGTTATGGATGCCCGCACACGCGAGCAGATAAGCAATATAGAAGAGTTGATAAAGAGCGAGGTAAACATAAAATCAATTGAATACTTAACTGATTCTGAAGGATTTATTAAGAAGAAGATAAAGCCAAACTTTAAATCATTGGGCACCCGTATGGGCGCTAAAATGAAGAGCGTTGCCGCTGCTATCGGGCAAATGAGCCAGCATGACATAGGCCAACTGGAAAGGAACAGTTCGTTTATGCTGCAGGTAGGCGACGAGGCGATAGAAATAAAGCCCGAAGATGCCGATATTATTGCCGAAGACATTCCCGGCTGGTCGGTGGCCAATAAAGACAATTTGACCGTAGCGCTAGATATAACTATTACTCCCGAACTACAGGAAGAAGGAAACGCGAGAGAACTGGTAAATCGTATTCAGAAAATACGCAAAGAGAATAATTTTGAGCTCACAGACAGAATTAACGTTGATATTCAGGAGTATGGACCATTTAAAACTACAATAATTAATTATTGTGACTATATTTGCGCCGAAATTTTAGCCGATAGCGTAAATATAGTGCCGAAAGTAGAAAATGGTACCGAAATAGAAGTTAACGATGTAATACTCAATATTCTCATATCAAAAAACTCGTAAAAGTTATGGCTACAACAAACAAAAAGGCGGCAAAGCCAACTAAAAGTGCAAAACCCGTTTCCGGGGCCAAGAAAGCTGCGCCTGCTAAGAAAGCTCCTGCAAAGAAAGTTGTAGCCGTGAAAAAGGCACATGCCAAACCAACGGCGAAGCCGGCCCCGGCAAAAAAAGCAGCGGCTAAACCCGTTAAAAAAGCACCGGCTAAGCCGGCAGCAAAAGGTGCAGCGGCTAAAAAGGCTGCGCCTGCTAAGAAACCAGTAAAGAAACCAGCAACTACTAATAACCAAAAGACTGTGAATAAAAAAAATAGCAAACCAGCACCATCAGCTAAGAAAGCAACACCTGTTAAGAAGACAGTTCAGCCAAAGAAAGCGGCGCCTGCAAAAAAAGCAGCACCGGTAGCAAAGAAAGCGACCAAACCAGCACCAAAACCAATAGCAAAGGCACCCGCAAAACCAGTTGCTAAACCGGTGGCAAAAGCCACTCCCGTAAAGGCAGCTCCGGCTCCTGTGAAGAAAGCACCCGAGCCTGTTAAAGCTGCGCCTGCAAAAAAATTGCCGGTAAAGAAAAAACTCACGATCACCCAGATGCCTGTAAAGGCCATTCCGGGAGCGCCGAGGCCAACAGCCACTCCGGCCGCCAGGTCTACTGAGAAAAAACCTAATGTTATTATAGCACACCGCCGCCTCGAGAACAAAGCTAAGGAAGCCAAGGAGTCGACCAACACCATGATCCACTACCAGCCCGAGACCTACAGGTCTATTCTCGATGAGCCACAGCAGCAGCAAGGCCCGGTGTATCGTTATAGCGACGAAGATCTTAACGAATTCAAGGAGATCATCACCAGCCGCCTTGATGCAGCACGCAAGGAACTGCTTTATTTACAGGGCCTTATCACACGCAAGGACGAAGCAGGCACCGAAGACACCGAGAACCGCTACATGAATATGGAAGACGGCAGCGGAGCCATGGAGCGCGAGCAACTGGCACAACTTGCCAGCCGCCAGATACAGTTCATGAACCACCTCGAAAAAGCCCTTGTGCGTATCGAGAATAAAACCTACGGCATCTGCCGCGTTACCGGCAAGCTTATCGACAAGGCCCGCCTTCGCGCCGTACCTCATGCCACACTCAGCATCGAAGCCAAAAAATTAATGGGTACAAAACAGAACTAAGCAACTACAACATACACTGAAGAGCCCCGGTCACTCGGGGCTTTTTTCATTTATTTGAAAAACCAGGGCATCAGCTAATCGCCCAACAATCCCTATCTTTAAACGCATAATCCCGGCTATTGGTGATCAATGTTGTAAGGCGGCTTTCTTATATTTTGGCTATGGCGCTTTTTGCTGCCGTTACCATATTTTGCTGTTTTTACCTGTTTTCCGGCCACGATGCACTGGTGCAGTGGTACTTTAAGCTAGGGAACTGTGTCTACCACAGCCAATCCTGGGCCACAGATTTTTTCACCCCCGGCATTAAGTCAGATGGCAATATGTATTGCATCGCGGCCATTTTGGTGTCGTTGGGTGGGTTATGGCATGTGTTTAAACGCTTTAGGTCTCTTGTCGATGCAGCATCCCCCGGCCTTCCGGCCAAATTCGCTCGCATTGACGCTATTCCGGTAATAATATGCCTCATTGCTGCAGCCCTGCTGTGGCACCGGGGCAACACCCTCACCTGGCCAGCTTATGACGAGGTATTTTCCGCACAAAATGCAGCGGGCATAAACCCGTTTCAGTGCATTTCTTACTACATGCTGCCCAATAACCACCTGTTGTTCAATTTGCTGAATGGTTTGCTGTTTCATCCGGCGCACGATAAGGTCATCACAGGCAGGTACCTGTCGTTGCTGGTATACAGTGCGTTCATCGTCACGCTGTTCTTTTGGTTTAAGCAACTCCTGCAAAACCGCTGGCTGGCGGTGCTGGCAAGCATTACGATGTCGCTCCAGTTCATTGTATGGGGTTTCAGTTTCCAGGCCCGCGGCTATGAGCTGTACCTCTTGGCCGAGTGGGGAATGTTCATTTCGCTGCTTTCATGGCTGCAGGCGCCGCGCAAAGGGTGGCTGTATGTAAACACGGTCAGTATCGTTGCCGGCTATTTCTGCATGCCCTCATTCTTGTATTTCCACCTTGCACAGCTGTTGTTCATGCTGCTGTACATGCTGGTATTCAAAAGAAAAGACGCATTGTTCTGGAGGTACCAGTTGCAGGCTGTGCTGCTGGTTTTCTTATGCTACATCCCCGCACTTTGCTTCTCCGGTCTCGATGTTATTGTGCACAACAGGTATGTAGCGCCCATGGATCATTACAAAACGCTCGGCACTTTTTGCCAGTGGTTCTTCCCATTTTTCCAGGCCAACTATCTCGATCACATTTTCTCCAATGTGCAATGGAAAGACCTGTCGCTGAATATGACCCTGGGCTTGCTGCCGTTGGCATTGTTGTTCAGCCGCAGCAAAACGCACCGTTTGTTTGCCTTATTTTATCTCTGCCTGTGGCTGGTATTTTTCGTCATGGTTTTAGCCATGAAGCGCCCACCCTTCGAGCGCAATCTCATAGGCCACTACAGCCTTTCGCTCGCCGGTGTAGTGCTGGAGGCGTGGTGGCTGGCCGGCGCTATAGCCCGAAAGGTAACCGTCGTGAAATTCACCCTGTTCTCTCTCGTGGTGCTGCTGCTCACTTTCCATTTCATCACAACAAATGATACTTTCTTAAAGAGTACGCCATACGAATACGACGTAAACAAGTCGTACAACGAGATAAACGACGGGCTCTATATTATTCCCCCCGGCAGCACCGTGGCCTTCACAGACGATGCGTTTTACTGCAAATACATCTATGCCCGGAAAGGTTACAAGACCGACAAATGCGAAAACTACGATAAAGACTATCTCATAAACCAGGGTGATGATCCAATCGCGCCTGCACTCGCAGACAAATACGTGCTTTTTAGCAAAGCACAGGAATACGAGATATACAAAAGAAAATAACCTTTGGGCATAGGACGTCAGCTGAATATCCGCTCCAGCGCCCAGGCCTTGAGCCTCATTTCATCCCACTCTTTTTCGGGTAAGCTGTCATACGTTATCGCTCCCCCCGTTTGGTAGCACAAATACTTTGTGGATTGATTGTAAAACAGGCTGCGGATAATTACGTTAAAGTCAAAGTCGCCGTCCGGGCATATATAGCCTACCGTGCCGGAAAACAGTTCGCGGCGCGAGCATTCGTATTTGTCTATAAGCTGCATCACTTTATACTTGGGTGCGCCTGTCATGCTGCCCATCGGGAATGAATACCGGATGGCATCGGTAAATGGCACCCCAAGCCTCATAGTACCGCTAACCGTAGATATCAGTTGGTGCACCTGCGGAAAGGTGTACACACCAAAAAGCTCATCCACATTTATACTGCCCGGTTCACAGCAGCGTGCAAGGTCGTTGCGCACAAGGTCAGTGATCATCACATTTTCCGCCCGTTCTTTTATATCATTCCTGAGTTCAGCCTTTATCTGTTCATCCTTCACCAGGTCGGTATCGCGGCGCGCAGTTCCCTTTATCGGCTGTGAAAGCAGGTTACCCCCTCTCTTGCGCAGGTATCGCTCGGGACTGGCGCAAATCATGTACTTGTCGTCGAGACGATAGTATGCCGCGAATGGCGCCGGCGATAGCGCGTTGAGCGCATTAAACACCTGATGCGGCTCCACTTCAGCATCTTCGCAAAAACCTTCGGTGCAAAAATTTATTTCATAGCAATCACCATCGGCAATATGCTCACGTAGCCTGGATATGGTAGCGATATATTGCTCCTTCTCTATCGTTGCCTCAAACTCCAGCTTCACCATTGGCTGGCTATCCGCCGGCACGCTACAATGTTTGATTGCTTCATAGATCGCCGCAGGGTCTCCAAACGATTCAATGGTCAGTGTCGTTTGCTCCCGGTCGATA
>CAYNGS010000296.1:0-4624 GCA_964396625.1 uncultured Flavipsychrobacter sp. | reverse complement strand
TACCGGTACCGCCAACGACACCAACAGGGTAAAATAATTCGGTAAGGTATAACGACTCAGATCAGTGGCCCCGGCACAGTTTGCAATATTTTCATAGGGTACAGGTACACAAAGTTTATAAGGGCTGAATTATTTCTAATACAACAACATTCATGCCAGTTTTCACATTTTTTTAACGGAGCATTAATATTGTCAGCAATTTTATCTGAAACCCTTTACTATGAAGGGTTTCAACTGTTATACGCCAATATCAATTTGTTAACCAATGGTAAATGATGTGGCCAAAAAACTGGTAGTAATTTGCCGTCCGTTCATGGAAAACGGTTATTCGTCCCGGGAGCATTAGAAAATCCGCCTGATTGTTAATCAACTATGGATATTTTTGCATTTCATAATTGAATAAAGTCGTTAATGGATAGAGAAAAAGATTTAGTTTTGAGGAAATAATCATAAAAACGACTGTTTTAAGATGAAAAGCCTCCTTTATCTGTCGGTTATCGCCATCCTTTTCTCTTCCTGTCAAAAACACGAGTTTAAATCCATAGTAGTTAGTTCACAGCCTTACCTGCAGCTAAAAGATGGCACCGTAATACATACGCACGAGGTGACCTGGCACAAGGACAAGTTCAGGGAGGAGTTCAGCGTCAATGGTGTTCCTTTTTCCGGCGATGAGGTTGCTTTTTACAGTAACGGAAAGAACAGTTATGCCAATGTGCACGATCATTTTGCAAAACTGATATCGGAAGGCAATGTAAACGTTTACAAAACGCAGCACCTAAAAATGACCAGGGCGAACAAAAAAAACGGTTATGCCGGTGGCCCATACATGGAGCGCAACAGCGTTATATTTGACCATTACTATATACGAAATATGCAGCGGGGCAATGTTGCGCTCTCAAAGCTGACGTACAAGAGCCTGGAACCCCTGATACCCGGCAAGGCCGTAGCCTATAACTATCTTAAACACTACAAGCACGAACGAAACGCGACAACTATCACCACTCTTGCTGGCGTGGGCCTGTTTGTGGGTGGATACTTTATTCTGAACAACAAAAAAATAAAGGGCCATGAGGGGTATGGCTATGGTATGATGGCCGGGGGGCTGGGCATGGCGGCCATCTCTATCTCTATTAAAATTCCGCATTCATATAAATTATATCAAATAGCAAGTGCTTATAATTCGTGGTAGGCCTCTTGGTAAAAAAATCTTAGCTTTATACTTCAATCTTCAACATGGTACAGACGGTTGTTACGCCGGAAAAAGCAAATTTAGATATCTCTGTTCAGCTGCCTGAAAGCTATATTGGACGGCAGGTGCATATATTGTTTTACACAGATGATGAAATGAAAACCACTAATGCTTCCGTATTACCAAAGAAAAGGCCGTCTGATTTTTTTGGAACATTAAGCGTTGAAGAGGGTGACAAAATGCTGGAGTATATAACAAAAAGCAGGAAAGAATGGGAGCGGGATATTTGATCGATACGAATGTTCTTATCGATGCACAAACGAAAAAACTTCCCGAAAGCGGACTTGCGTTCTTAGCAGGTCTTATAGATGAAAATTTCACGATCTCGTTTATAACCTATATCGAATTCTTAGGTTATAAAAATTCCACTCTCGCAATGCAAGAATTTATCGCTTTGGCAAATGTTATCGAAGTCAATAAAGCCATTATAGATACCACCGTAGCGTTGCGCAAATCGACAGCCATTCAACTCCCCGATGCCATAATTGCCGCTACAGCATTGTGTTACGATTATGCTCTTGTGACCCGGAACACCAAAGATTTTAAAAATATTACGGGACTGGTAATCTCCAACCCCTGGGACGAGTAATGTCCGAAATTTTCATATATATTGTTTCGCTATTATACTGTTTTGCTTTTCAGAATTTACTGAAAAAACATTCTGTGCAAAAATTCTTACTCATTGTTAGTACACTATGAATATTTTTGCACTCCATAATTGAGCAGCGTAAGAAATGGATGAACTGAATGAATTTGCCGGGCAGAACGCGGTAATGATAAGTGATATGTACCAGAGCTGGTTTCTCGACTATGCCAGCTATGTAATTCTGGAGCGTGCCGTACCCGCTGTGGAAGATGGCTTAAAGCCCGTGCAGCGTCGCATTCTTCATGCGATGAAGGAAATGGACGACGGCCGTTTCAACAAGGTGGCCAATATCATTGGGCAAAGCATGCAGTACCATCCGCATGGCGATGCCTCGATCGGAGATGCCATAGTGGGGCTGGGACAAAAAGACCTGCTGATAGAAACACAGGGAAACTGGGGCGATGTGCGCACCGGCGACAGCGCGGCGGCAGCCCGCTATATCGAGGCCCGCTTATCAAAATTTGCGCTTGAGGTGGCATTTAATGCCAAGACCACAGAATGGCAGCTAAGCTACGACGGCCGCAAGAATGAGCCCGTAACACTGCCCATGAAATTCCCACTGCTGCTGGCGCAGGGCACTGAAGGCATTGCGGTGGGCCTGAGCACAAAAATACTGCCTCACAATTTTTGCGAACTTATAGAAAGTGCTATAAAGCATCTGAAAGGCAGAAAGTTTGAACTGTATCCCGATTTCATGACCGGGGGAATGATAGATGTAAGCAACTACAATGACGGCGCCCGTGGCGGCAAAGTGCGCGTGCGCGCCCGCATAGAAGAGGCCGACAAAAAAACTATACTTATTAAAGACGTGCCTTATGGCATTACCACCACCCAGCTTGTAGACAGCATACTGAAGGCTAACGACAGCGGAAAGATCAGGATAAAGAGCGTGGTGGATAATACGGCAAAGGATGTGGAGCTGGCCGTGCAGCTGGCCCCCGGAGTGTCCACCGATCAGACGATCGACGCGCTGTATGCATTTACTGATTGCGAAATATCCATATCGCCAAACGCCTGTATCATCATAAAGGAAAAGCCGCACTTTGTATCGGCTACAGAGATGCTGAAATACTCAGTGGAGCACACCAAGGGCCTGCTGCTGCGCGAACTGGAAATAAAACTCGGAGAGCTGAATGAAGACTGGCATTATTCTTCGCTGGAAAAAATATTCATTGAGAAACGCATTTACCGCGACATTGAAGAGCAGACAACATGGGAGGGCGTGCTGAAAGCCATTGACGACGGACTGAAACCTTACAAGAAGAAACTGCGCCGCGCGGTAACGACCGAGGATATCATTAAGCTTACGGAGATCCGCATCAAGCGCATCAGTAAGTTCGATGCGTTTAAGGCAGACGAACACATCAGGGGTGTGGAGGCAGATATTGCCGAGGTGAAAAACAATATTGCCAACCTGAACGACTATGCCATCAGGTATTATGAAAACCTGCTGAAGAAATATGGCAAGGGCCGCGAACGAAAAACAGAGATACGGCCGTTCGAGACCATACAGGCTACAACGGTGGCTATTGCCAATACCAAGCTGTATGTAAACTATAAAGAAGGTTTTATAGGCACCAGTCTTAAAAAGGATGAATTCGCCTTCGATTGCTCAGACCTCGACAATATCATCGTCTTTAGGCGTGATGGCAAGATGCTGGTGACGAAGGTGGCGGAAAAAACCTTTGTGGGCAAGGACATAATTCATGTGGCGGTCTTTCAGAAAAACGATGAGCGCACCACGTACAATATGTTGTACCTCGATGGCAAGTCGAGGATCACCTACGCCAAGCGGTTCAATGTAACGGGCGTGACCCGCGACAAGGAATATGATCTCACCAAGGGCCATCCGGGCAGCAAGGTGCAGCACTTTACCGTGAATCCGAACGGGGAGCCAGACGTAGTGACGATAACGCTGTACCCGGAAAGCAAGGCCCGTACCAAGACATTTGATTTTTATTTCGAGGAAATAGAGATCAAGGGCCGCGGTGCGCAGGGCAACCAGGTAACCAAGTATGCCGTGAAGAGTACCAGGTTCAAAGAAAAAGGCCGCTCTACCCTCTCTGCACCCAAGATCTGGTATGATGATACTATTGGCAGGCTGAACAAGGACGGGAACGGCAAACTGCTGGGCAAGTTCAATGAGAAGGACCGCATCATAGCGTTTTACAAAGACGGCACCTATGAAGTTACTGACTATGAACTTACCAACAGGTACGATGCCGATAATCTGAAGCATATAGAGAAGTTTCAGCCGGAGAAGGTGATCACGGCCATTTACTACGATGCCAAAAACAAACAGTACAATGCCAAGCGTTTTGTAATAGAAAGCACAACGCTGAAAAACAAATACTCGTTTATAAAGGAGGCCGAAGGGAATAAACTGGAACTGCTCACCACCCAGCAGGAACCGATAGTAATTGTGAGAACCGGCAAGAAAAAGGCCGACTGGAAAGAGCAGAAAGTGGCGCTCCATGAAACCGTAGATGTAACCGGCTGGAAGACCATTGGCGCCTACTTTGCAGGCGACGACCTGAAAGAGATAACACTGTTACCGGCGCCGGGCGATGAATCGTCTGACAATGATGCGCTGACGCTTTTTTAACGGTATAATTTTTGTAAAAAATATTACCTTCACAGGCTTATTAGCGTAGCGCTTACATAAATGAAAAAAATAGAACTTGAAATAGTGGCCCTGTCGCACAGCATCACGCAAACACATTCTTACG
>CAYNGS010000295.1:0-4643 GCA_964396625.1 uncultured Flavipsychrobacter sp. | reverse complement strand
CTGAACCAGGTGTCATCGTAGAGCTGTGTGTTGTCGAGCGTGAAAACAACATTAGTATCCATAAAAATGTTTTGCCTGTTGGCATAGAACCGCGTGTAGCCGCTTTTTGCCTCTGTCTCGCTGTTCCATTTCAGAGTGCCGGGTGTGTGCGCATAAAAAATCACCTTACTCACATTAGCATTATCATCTGCAATAACGATCGTTATCTTGTGTGTTTCATCACCCTGTAGTTTGAATGTCCCGCGACTGCTGTTCAGATAGCTGTAAATGTGATCCAGGTGGTTGCCGGGCAACTGGTACAGCCGCTGTATCCATTTGTTATGCTGCTGCTTTGCCCTGTAATCGGTATAGGCGTTGACGTATCTTGTTTCGTCATACCCTATATCATCCAGGGTTACCTGCGTCTGCAGGCTGTCGTCCACATACAGTTTGGCCGTGTAGAACGCGATCGTGTTTTCACTGCCGTCCATATAATCATCTAAGTTCACCCCGATGCCAACAGTGCCCGGCGGCACGTTCACGGTATCGTTCTTTACTTCATAATCTCTTCGGTCCACGTGCGCAGGCACATACGAAATCTCCCTTTTTGCCAGCGGGAAGGTGATCGGCTCTCCGTTTGGTATGGCAGTATTATAAAACGCCACTTCAGCCACTACCGGTGCTGTCTTGTCCACGATCGGCAATCCGAACATTTCAGGGTTCAGCGGATGTTCGGTAGCCGTGTTCCTGATCTCGAAATGGAGGTGCGGTGCAGTAGATGCGCCGGTATTGCCGCTCCATGCAATTTGCTGACCTTTCTTCACCGGGAACTGTGTGGGCGTCAACTGCACATCCACGTCCCAGTGTTTCTTCTCATACTGTTCTTTTTTCAGGTATTTCTGAATGGCGGGGGAAAAGTCGTTGAGGTGTGCATACAGTGTCGTAAAACCATTCGGATGAGTGATATAAAGGGCGTGCCCGAAACCGCCCTTGTCCATTTTTATACGTGAGATGTAGCCGTCTGCTGCCGCATGCACAGGCTGGTTTTCCTTGCCCTGGGTTTTAATGTCTACTCCGCTATGAAAGTGTCCCGGCCTGCACTCTCCAAAGTTACCGGCAAGAAAAATTGGAATGTCCAGAGGGTTTCTGAAGTAGTCTGTTGGATAGTCTGCAATATTTGTCCTGTTATCGCCCTGCGCGAACGTCGTTGACGCATACCCGAGCAAGACGATTAGAAATAGCCGTTTCATACTGGTGAAAAGCAAGTTAGTGAATTTGTCATGCTTTTTGATAAACGACTGCAATTATGAATTGATTCATGAATGATCTCTGAGTTTGATTTGTAAAGTTGTGTACGGTAAACAGAGACTTTGCATCGGGCAGGTGAGTGGCTTCTATGCCACAGGACACCCTGAAAAACATATACATGATCTTCAGCACGAGCCGCTGCCATGCAATGCCTGTAGCCTGGAAATCGGCGTACAGCCAAAGGCCCCGGGGCTTCATCACCCCACTAAGCTGGTCAAACATTTTTGATAAACTGTCCTGGCTGAAATTGTCGAACAGGAAGGGCGTCAGCACTATATCATATGCCTGTGCAAGGCTTACAGCCTCGATGGGGGTGCTGATAAACTCGATTTGATTATTTCCCGTATTCCGTTGTTGCGCCAGGCCGATCATTTTCTTAGAGGCATCTATGTAGGTAATGGTCAGTCCGGACTGGTGAAGCTTCGCTATTTCCTCCAGTATCCAGCCGGTACCGCCACCAACAATGAGTATGCGCGACATTGGTGGTATGGCTCGTATCAGGAAAAGCTGCGCATTCACGAGGGTCGTCCCGAATATAAGACGTGCAAGACGGTCGTAAAACCAGGCGATAGTATCGTAGTTACGCTTCAATAGTAGTTTTGTTCAGCAGCAAAATTAGGTGTTCGCCTGTTAGCAAAAGCCACAAGAGAGCCGACCAGGCTCTCTTGTTCTTATTAATCACAACAATTGAATGCGCTTACTTATTGAATATGATGCACTTTAACTGGAACTGCAGATAGTCGCGGTCGATGTATTTGTCCATAGGGGTCAGCACATTGTTTATCCCCTTGCGGTAAGATATTGCGGCCTTAACCTTTTTGGTCACTGAATACTCTGTTTTTCCGATGAAGCCGATGTCGAAAGTCGGGTCTACGGCTATGTTTCCCCGTTCAATATCTGTATTGACTGCAGGCCTGTTGTCTGCCAGCATCTGCTGAAAATCGGGACCAACACCGATGGACATTCTCTTTGCCAGCTTAACCCCAAGTGACGGTGACACCTGCACATAGTTGAGATCATAAGACTGATTCTCTTCTTTATATGTCGGGCCAACGGGTTTAACAGCAGTTGTTCTGTTGCTCTCGGCGGCGGTGAATTTGCCGGCTGCGGGCTTGGCCGCTGCGCCGCTGGACACCTGCACAAGGGCTGAATGGGTATTGGTGCTCGTGGCAAAGGCAACATCGCTCTCTATGTATACTTTATCATTTACCATTTTGCGGATGGTAGCTCCTGCCATGTATCCGCTGTTCTGTGCTCCATGATTGATGCCTGTAGAGAGAATGATTGACAGCTTTGGCGCCGGTTTTACGGGTTCTTCCTGTTCTTTAAAAGTATTTACCCCTTCCAAAACCGCTACCGGCTGCTCTTTCTTTTTATCCTTTTGCTGCAAAGCAACAGGGGCCTTCAACAAGTTAACACCTTTTTTGCCGGTGTTGCTGCTGTTCCAAAGTGCATTTTCCAGTCTTATTGCAAATCCGTCTTTCTCATCCTGCTGTTTGTCTGTATGCCTGCGTGCGCTCTTGTTTGTGCCCCGGGATGGCCGGCTATTCGTTGTTGTTTCATTTGCTGCTACGGAATTATCGGCAATAATATTGTTTTGTATAGATGCCTGTGGCTCAGAGTGAAGCGGCTGTACATACGCTTCGCCTGGAACGGCAGTGCCTGTGCCGGGCTGCCTTAACAGAGTGGTGACACCCAAAGCAAGAGCAACAGATGCGGCTACACCTGCGATGGGCATCAGCCACCACATCATCATGCTGCGTTTTTTCGCACGTCCATCCATTTGCTCTTCGAGCCGGTCCCAATTCCGGGCATCGTAGGCAAAGTCGCTCTGATCAAACTTTTGCCTGATCAGTTCGTCAAATTCTTTTGGTTTCATACGTCACTTTTTGATGTTCACTTTTCAATATTTTCTTTTGGAGCAGATTTCTCGCCTGGTGTACATGCCAGTGAGAGGTGCCCTCGCTGATCGCCAACTGTTCTGATATCTCCTTATGGTTATATCCGTCGAACACGAAAAGGTTAAAGACTGTTCGTGTCATAGACGGCAATGATTGTATTATTTTCACAAGTTCCCTGAATTCCATATTCTCTATTGCTACATTGTCCACAGATATATTGCTTTCTTCTGCCGGTATGGAGTGCACATGTATGTTCATCTCTTCTTTTAGCGCAGTACCCCTCAGGTAGTCGATACATGTGTTCACCATGATGCGCTGCATCCATCCTGCGAAAGAGCCGTTGTTTCTGAATAAGTCTATTTGTGTAAATATTTTGAGGAAACCGTCGTTGAGTAGTTGTTCCGCATCCTGCATACTCTTAGCGTACCGGGCGCATACTTTCAAAAACATACTATAGTACGTTTTATACAGATGCTCCTGTAATGCTCGGTTCTTTTTCCGGCACCCTGCTATTATTTCCTCTTCAGAATATGCGGGCATAAGCGAAATCTGAGGTCAATAGTCAAATTCCAGAAGGATTTTGGCCAGACGTTAAAAGTAATTTACTAAATGTTTTTCATCCCGTCAACTTTTTTATAAGTGTCTCATCACACTTGTTTTGAGCTAAAACCTGCATCAGCAGGCGTTTTCATAGTTTTTAAAGATCCAAGGGGCTGTTACGTTCAACAGGCTTTATAAGGTTATTAATAAACTGAGCAATTTTCGTTCCAAACATATTAAGAAAGGCGCCTTTCACTATTGAAACTAACCACTCCCTTATATAGACGTAAATCGCTGGTCAAATCTTGGGTTTTGTCGAAAAAACTTTTTTTGATAAATAAATTATTTAATTTATAATATATATTACACGCTGCTATAATGAGAACAGCCACCCGAAGGTGGCTGCTATTATTATTGTATAGTGTTCTTGTTATTTCGTTAGGATCACCTTGAATGTAGATTTGCTGCCGTCACTGCCCCTGAGCAGTACAAAATAGTTGCCACCCGGCAAAGCAGAGAGGTTAGTCTCGTGGTGAGACTGGCCGCTGACGTTTTCCTGTATTACTGTCTGCCCGATAGCATTGGTTATTTCCACATTCATGTTTTCAACGGATGCGCTCCAATCCATATTTAGGATACCGTTAGTTGGGTTGGGGTAAACATTGACGTGCGGGGGTGCATTTATATTCTGCACTTCGAGTAATGATATATAAATGATATTGGAAGGCGCAGAATAGCAATTCAGCGTATCCTTTTCTGCAAAATAATAGGACGGATAAGGATTAGGCGGCACGATTACCTGGGTGATCTGGGTAACGGGAGTCACACCCACCCCTGTATATGAATTCACCGTATTACTGAACCAAAGGTAAGTTCCACCATGGTTTGCAACCAATACATCGCCGATGAGCGACC
>CAYNGS010000294.1:0-4647 GCA_964396625.1 uncultured Flavipsychrobacter sp. | reverse complement strand
CCCGGCATTTCGCGCAGGACGTGCCCTGCACCTATATAGCCGACGGGCACCACCGTGCGGCCTCTGCTGCCAAGGTATGCAAGGAGCGGCGCGAAAACGGCTACTCGGTAGACGGAGAAGAGTCATTCAACTACTTTATCACCTGCATTTTTCCGGCCAGTCAGCTGAAGATCATGGACTATAACCGCGTGGCAAAGGACCTTAACGGAATGTTGCCCGGCGACTTTATTGAAGCCCTCGAAGACGATTTTGAAATATCAGTGTCGGGCGATGATCCCTTTAAGCCGGAGCAAGCTCATGAGTTTGGTATGTATATAGGTGGTGTGTGGTATAAACTTGTTGCCAAACCTGATACTTTTTACAACGACCCGATAGGTGTGCTGGATGTTACCATACTGCAGCAAAATGTGCTGGATAAACTGCTGGGCATAAAAGACCCCCGTACCGACAAACGAATAGATTTTGTAGGCGGGATACGGGGGATGGGCGGCCTTCAGAAAAAGGTGGACAGCAAAGAAGCTGCCGTAGCTTTCTCATTGCACCCTGTAACGATCAAACAGCTTTTTGACATTGCAGACAGCGGAAATGTGATGCCGCCCAAGAGCACCTGGTTTGAGCCGAAGCTCAGGGACGGGCTGGTGGTATATATGATATAAGTGGAAGGTTGATAGTGAAAAGTTAAAAGTTGATCGCGGGCGACATGTTTCGTGGTTTTTAGGCCCGACCGGCTTATATCATGTTTTTTTATGACATGCGTCATGAATTTCTGTGTTTTTTGCTTCGTACATTTGCCATGTGCCAACCACAACCACATCTAATAAAAAACAATTAGGACCTCTTCAACGCTTTCTCGGCGCGGAAGCCAGCGTGATCAATATTGAGCATTTGCGCGTCAATAATTTTATTCATGCAGAATGGTTGGAAGTTTGCCTCTGCGAGGAGAACCAGGAAGACCGCGGAATGCTGTTCCTGTTTCCGATCGACGACAATAAGTTCAGCCTGCAACTGTATTTCCTGCAGTATGCCGAAGGTTCGACGGTAAATGCCACAGTTTGCTCCATCCGGTTCATGCCCGCATTCTTTGATCAGTACCCGGCAGAAACGTTAATGGCCAACCAACCTTTCCGGTTCGACGAGACGACCGAACAGCAGTTCGCTATCTGCGGGCAGGCCCGCTTGCTGCTGGGCGAGTTGCAACAGGCCGTTGTGCTTACCCCATTCATAAGATCACTGAAGCAGAGTGAGACAGCCATGCACCTGCTGCGCCGCGCGCTTGAGTGTATCACCATACCATTTACTACCTGCCAGGTGCCGGCATGCCGCTTCCTTGCTTTTGAGAGTGAACGCGAGAAAATAAAAGAGGCCCGGCTGATCATTGAGGCAAATATAGACCAGCCTATTACGATCCGTGAGTTGTCGCGTAAGGTGGCGATCAACGAATGCTACTTGAAAAAAGGATTCAAAACTATAGTGGGTAAAACCATTCATGAGTACCAGCAGGACCTGCGCATCGCCAAAGCGAAAGAGTTGCTGCGCGAACAGGGCCAGTCGGTGACCGAAGTTGCCAATACACTCGGTTATAGCAGCATATCGCATTTCAGCACTGCATTCAAGCGCGTGACCGGTATCAAGCCGTGTGAACTTTTGGCTTAGTATATTTTCAAGAAAATTATCGTTTTTAAACAAGGAGGTGGTAAACAACTTCTTTAGCCAACTGCTTTAGAATTACTAACGGTAATGACCGCGATAGCTGTGCGGCCTCGGTCCGTAGCGGTGATGGCCCCAGAAACGATGATGAGGGCTGGTGCGCGCAGAAACACCCCAGTGGTGGCGGGAGTGGCCGGAATAATGCCAGACACGGTAAGGCGTTCCGGAAACAACGTGCATGGTACAGCTGCTAAAATCAAAAAGCATCACGATAAGTGCCATTGACAGAATGATCTTGTTCCTCATAATGGCAACAAGATAAAAAAAATATTATTTACAACATTATAAATGAGGCAAATTATCTATCCGCAAAACATCCATCCGGATATTCATTATTGATATTAATAGCAGAAAGCCGGACATTGCCCGGCTTTCTTATGGTTGTATCTAAAGAGGTTGTTATTCTTCGGTTTTCTTCTTCCTCGGAGCCTTCGCTGCCGGTTTCTCTTCACCTTCTACCGCGGCCACTTTTTTCTTAGCGGCCTTCTTTGGTTTTTCGGCAGCGCCTTCTTCAGTTGCTTTTTCTTCTACAACCTTTGCCTCTTTCTTTACTTTTTCGGCCTTCGGCGCCGGGGCTGGCTCGGGGGTTGCTTCGGGTTCAGGCGTTGTTTCTTCAGCAGCCTCTTCCTGGAAATGAAGGAGATCGTTCGATTTAAGCAACTCATACCATTTGAGCATCTTCTTCATATCGCTCACATACACACGCTCTTCATCAAACTCGGGGAATATGCTTTTGAAATACTTTTTGATAACGGCGTTGTCTGTGCCCTTCGCATCGGCAACCGGAACAGTCGCCTCGTGCTCCTGCATCTTCAGGAATACTTCGTGAAGGCGAACATTATCTCCCGTAGTATAAACTTCAATACTTTCCAGCGGTGTTACATTATGCTGGCGGGCAGAAATAAACTTTGTTGATTTGTCTGCAACATTGCGAACAATTGCTCCGTCGCTTTTTGTGGTCAGCAACTGGTAAAGACCGCTCAGACCTGTAACTGCTACTATTTCTCTATATTCCATAAACAATCCTAAAAGGGGAGCAAAAATAGAATTTTTAAGGTAATTAACCCGCAAATTTTTATTGAAATTAAATTTATATAAGAAAATGACGCCAAAGTTTTCGATTTAGATTTCAACGCGGGTGAGGTTTATATATATTTGCCTTATGATCCTCTCTGATTCACGCATTCTTGAAGAAATAGAAAAAGGCACCATAGTGATAGAGCCATTTGACCCTAAAAAACTGGGTTCTAATTCGTATGACGTGCACCTGGGCAAGTATCTTGCTACGTACATAGATGCGGAATTAGATGCCCGTAAACACAACAAGATCGCACATTTTGAAATACCGGAGGAAGGATATGTATTGCAGCCGGGCAAGCTTTATCTTGGAGTAACGATGGAGTACACAGAAACACATGCGCATGTGCCATTCCTTGAAGGTAAATCGTCTACGGGCAGGTTGGGTATAGACATACATGCAACGGCCGGAAAGGGCGATGTGGGTTTCTGCAATGCGTGGACACTTGAAATCTCGTGTGCGCTGCCGGTGCGCATCTACGCAGGTATGCCGATAGGTCAGCTTATCTACTTCCCGGTTGAAGGGGAAGTGATCAACCGATATAACAAAAAAGTGGGTGCGAAATATACCGGACGAAACATAAGGCCGGTGGAGAGCATGATGTGGAAGAATGATTTTTAGAGCAGTTACAAAGGGACAGGCCGCATACTACTTCATCCATTCCATTACATCCTGCTTGCCCTCGTAGTTCACGGGCACAGAAACAAACACACCGCGTTTGCCTGCCTTTATTGAGCCTTTTATTTTCAGGTCCACCTGGCTGTTGAACAGCAACTGCATAGCGCCCGGTACTACATTGCTCATATCGAGCGCCAGGGTTACCGGCAGGGAGAATGAGTCTTTGGCAGGAATGGTGGAGAGGCTGTCGAGTGTGACGTTACCCACGATCCGCTCGTTGAGAAAGACCGCTACGTCTGCCTTCTTCAGTTTTAAGCTGAAGTTGTTTGGGTTGTACAGGAATATATTTGCAGAGATGGCTGTTTGCTTTACACCTGCCTGTTTTAGTTTGAAATTCTGCACATCGCAGTAAACCAATTCCTTGGGGCGCCTGCATGCAGTGAGCGCCAATGCGGCCAATAAAACCAGACAGATTACTTTTTTCATCAGGATGGTTATCCCTTTTTCCTGCTTATCGCCTTCTCCGCAGCCGCTACAATATGTTCTTTTGTAAGGCCATATTTATTGAGCAGTTGCATCGGTGTTCCGCTTTCTCCAAATGTGTCCATCACAGCTACATACTCATGCGGCGCAGGGCATTCGCGCGATGCTACGTTGGCAATACTGTCCCCAAGACCGCCATTTACCTGGTGCTCTTCTGCAGTAACAATACAACCGGTCTTGCTTATCGATCTGATAACGGCTGCCTCATCGAGCGGTTTAATGGTATGCATATTTATCAGCTCAACGGAAACTCCTTTTTCGGCAAGTATTTTTGCAGCCTCTACCGCCAGCCACACCATGTGGCCGCAAGCGAAGATGGAAACATCAGTGCCTTCTGCCAAAACCTGGGCCTTGCCAATTTCGAAATTCTGATTTTCCGGCGTAAAGTTGGGCCACTTCGGCCTGCCGAACCTGAGATATACCGGCCCCTTATAATCGGCGATCGCAATAGTGGCAGCCTTTGTCTGGTTGAAATCGCACGGCACTATAACGGTCATACCGGGCAGCATTTTCATCATGCCCACATCCTCAAGCACCTGGTGTGTAGCGCCGTCTTCGCCCAGTGTAAGACCGGCATGAGACGCACATATTTTTACGTTCTTGCCGCTATATGCCACGCTCTGCCGTATCTGGTCGTAGACACGGGAAGTAGAGAAATTGGCGAAGGTGGTGGTGTAGGGTATCTTGCCGCCAATAGTGAG
>CAYNGS010000293.1:0-4647 GCA_964396625.1 uncultured Flavipsychrobacter sp. | reverse complement strand
TTTCATGTTTACAGGCTTTGCATGAAAATACACCCCACAGGGTAAAACGGTTGACCCGTCTCGGGTCTTGAACGGTACCTACAATATGAAAATGCAAGCCTATAAAATCGGCTGGAAATAAGTTTAATTTTACGATTCAAAGTATTTTAACCTGCTAGGCTTTACCCTATGACAAGACTGTTTCTTCTACTTTTTGTTCTTCTCACACATATTTCGGGAATTGGTCAATCTGAAAAACACAGGGAAGACAACTTCCTGTTATTTAGGAAGGAAGTAAAAGACTTTATCGGAATGGCAACGTCAGAGTCTACTGGAAAAGGTAAGTATAACCTGTATACTGTCGATCTCTACAATGCAGGAAGCGATACAGACGCGTTTTGTTTTTCAATAACTTTTATAACAAACCCGGACCAATATGTCTACCTAAAAGAACAATGCTTTTTCACCATCGATAATGACATGATACTCGTTCAAGGGGTGGATCGACCTGTTCGGAGCTGGTTGAACAAAAAAGAAATTAAATACGTAGATAACGAGAACAAGAAGGAATTTTACAAAAAATTATTTCCAACATCCGAGGGAGTCATAGTTGCCGATGAAACCATCACTATGTTGTGCTGGTACGATGGGCGTCAAGTGAGAAGGGCCTTTTATGAGGACATAAGTGAAATCCCAAAGAATTTTTCCATATCAAAGTTTCCTAAGGATAGAAAAAGGGAAGGCAACATGCAAAAGACCTTTCCTGCGCCTGATTTTTCCAAATAAAAAAAACAGGCCCGGAATGACCGGGCCCGCCATTGAAAATATTAATGTGCGTTAACCGCCTACTGCTATGCGCTTGAAAGACACAACTGTAAGGCCTTTAGCTACAGAGCTGAGGTAGTCGCCAACGCTCTTGCTGTTGTCTTTTACGAATGCCTGTGGTAACAAGGTGTTGTCCTTGAAGAACTTGTTCAGCTTGCCGGCGGCGATTTTTTCGGCCATGTCTGCTGCTTTGCCTTCCGCCATGATCTGCTCAATGGCTATTGCTTTTTCGCGGGCTATCGTTTCTTCAGACACATTGTTGGCATCTACGGCCAGCGGGTTCATTGCGGCGATCTGCATCGCTACGTCTTTGCCTGCTGTGATAATGCCCTCATTTGCAGCCTGGTTCATACCCACCAGCACACCTATACGGTAGCCCGAGTGAATGTATGGCACAACCGAATCTGCGCTGATGCTTTCGAGGCGGTTGATGTCTATTTTTTCGCCGATCTTGGCAACCATTTCCATCAGCTTTTCGCCTACGGTTGCGCTGTCCATTTTGGCGGCCTTAAGGTCGTCTACAGAGGAGGCTTTGGTTTCAAGAGCTATATCAGTGAGTTGATTTGCGAAAGCTATGAATTCAGCGTTTTTAGCAACGAAGTCAGTTTCAGAACTGAGGTTCACCACCACGCCATAAGTACTGTCAGCATTTGCCTTAGCTATCACTACACCTTCTTTTGCTTCGCGGTCGCTGCGGTTGGCAGCAACTTTCTGGCCTTTTTTGCGCAGGTAGTCTATCGCGTTCTCAAAATCGCCATTGCTTTCCATGAGGGCCTTGCGGCAATCCATCATTCCGGCTCCTGTTTGCTGACGCAGCTTGTTCACTTCGGCTGCGGATATTGTTACTGTGCTCATACTATTCCTTTTTATAATTATTTTTTAAGGGTGCAAAATTCGTATTTTATTATTAAAGCCCCAAATACGGGGCTTTAACGTAGTATTATGTTTTGTATCATTGATCAACCTCTTGCAGGGCTTGGCCTTCCGCCGCCGCTGCCACCGCGTGGTGCGCCGCCACCCGGCCTGCCACCGCCGCCGCGTGCACCGCCGCCACCTGGCCTGCTGCCAGCTCCGCCAGCACCAGAACGGCCAGCACCGCCACCTTGTCCGCGGCCAGCACCAGCACCTGCGCCTGCAGCGGCGCCTCTGCCCCTGCCACGTCCGCCACGGCGTCCGCCTTCATCTTCATCGGTCATATCAAGACCGCGACCTTTGTTGTCGGTATTATCTTCTGTGTTTTCCTCTTCAGTTTCCTTTACCTGTGCGCGCTCCTGCAGGCCTTCGAGTATGGCAGCAGTGAGGTACTGGGTAATGATGGCTATAGATTTTGTAGCATCGTCATTAGCCGGGATAGCAAAATCCACCTTGGTAGGATCGCTGTTTGTATCTACCATTGCGATGGTAGCGATACCGAGCCTTTTTGCTTCTGCCAGTGCGATATGCTCATGGCTGATGTCGATGATGAAAAGAGCAGCGGGAGTGCGTCCCATCTGGGATATACCGCCCAATACTTTTTCCATTTTTTCTTTGCTGCGGGTCAGGGTCAGGCGCTCTTTTTTGGTAACGCTGTCCATAGTACCGTCCTGCAGCATTTTTTCAATGCTCAGCATTTTCTTTACGCTTTTGCGTATGGTGCTGAAGTTGGTAAGCATACCACCCAGCCAGCGCTCAGTTACAAAAGGCATGTTGGCCCTTGTAGCTGCTTCCGCCACGATCTCTTTCGCCTGCTTTTTGGTAGCTACGAACATGATCTTCTTGCCGCTCTTTGCAATAGATTTCAGCGCAGCAGCAGCTTCATCCAGCCCGTCAATGGTTTTATTGAGGTCTATGATATGAATGCCATTTTTTTCGGCAAAGATGTATGGCAACATCTTTGGGTTCCACTTTTTCTTCAGGTGGCCGAAATGAACGCCGGCTTCGAGCAGCTGCTGGTGTAATGTTTTATTATCTTCCATTTGAATAATTTCTTTGTTGTTAAAATAAAAATTGTACGCCACCCGGAAAAATCCCACCGGGCACAGGGTTTAACGTTTAGAGAACTGGAAGCTACGGCGTGCTTTACGTTTACCGAATTTCTTACGCTCAACAGAACGGCTGTCGCGGGTCATCAGGCCTTCTTTTTTCAAAGTAGGGCGATACTCGGGGTTCACTTCGCACAGTGCGCGGGCAACTGCCATTTTGATGGCTTCTGCCTGTCCTTTCGGACCGCCGCCCTGAACATTTACCACAATGTCGAAAGAGCTCTGCACATCGATCGTCTTCAGCGGCAGCTCTACCTGGTTTTGCAGGTACATGATGGGGAAGTAAGCCTTGTATTCCTTGTCATTGACCGTGATATTGCCGGTGCCCTTGCTCAGGTATACCCGGGCTACTGCTTCTTTACGGCGTCCAACGGCATTTTTCTGTTTTTCCATTTTTATTATAAATTTATCAGTCAAATTTTAAAAGCCTGCCTGCCGACAGGCAGGTTAAAACCAAAAAGTTCCCGCAAGGGATGGTTGGGATTAGTGCCCCGGTGTAAGGGTTTTAGGGTTCTGCGCCTTATGCGGATGCTCTGCACCTTCGTACACGAACAGCTTCTTGAACATAGCACGGCCCAAACGATTTTTAGGAAGCATTCCTTTTACGGCGCGTTCTATCATCAGGTTGGGACGGCGGTTGTTCATTTCAAAGGCAGTTTCAATTTTCTGGCCTCCGGGATAGCCCGAGAAAGTCTGGTATTCTTTTTCGTCCATTTTGTTGCCGGTCAATACCACTTTATTAGAGTTGATCACGATCACATAATCGCCGCAATCAAAATGCGGGGTAAAATAAGCCTTGTTCTTGCCGCGGAGTATTGCAGCGATCCTTGAGCTCATACGGCCTAATGTCTGGTTAGTAGCATCTACTACATGCCATTCGCGTTTCACGATCTTTTCGTTGGCCGATTGTGTTTTAAAACTTAAGTGTCTCATTCCTGTTTAATGTTTTTTATTTCTAATGTCTGGTGGTTAGATAAAAATTTCCACTACCCGGTAAAAATTGGGAGTGCGAAGGTAAAACGTGATAATGAGAACGCCAAAAAATTCATTAAGAAATTTTAAGGCAATGTCATAAATCATTGATTATCAATAATAAATTTGCAAAAAAATTTTCTTTCGTGGGTTTTCACACTCATTGGCGAGGGTTTTTGGGTTAAGTTTTTTGCCGGCAACATGCCCATGATTGAAATTTTTTTTTGTTTTCTCTATCTTATTGATTATTAATTGCTTGAAGTATAAAAATTGCACATTTTTTACCCATTTTTTGCACACCCCAAAGAATGTATAATTTCCCCACCTTTCTTTTGAGTTATTCGCGATTTTCTTTCACCACAACTGCCCGCCGGCAGGCAAGCAGGCAAAGGAATATAGTATGCCACACAGGCCATTTTTTCAGCAGCCCATACGTAGTGTGCCTCTTCAAAGCCCGGATAGTTATAACCGCAATTAGTGTGCCGAACAAGTGAAAAATGAACTATGACAGAAAAAATACACTTTCCGGTTTTTCGCCTGTAGTTTATAAAATATTTAAGCCATAACTTTAAATATTAATTTTAGACATAATAATTGTGGAGTATAAAATAATTCAAAATCACTGAAGGAATGAAAACCCTTTTCATACTCTTAATTTCTTGTTTTTCTCTGATCGTGACTGCGCAGAAACCATCCGTTCTGTGGCTGCAAGGAATTGGAGGAGGTTTGGATGATTATTGCGGTGGATAAAAGAAAAGCATGAAGTTATTTTATCCCATACTGTTCTTACTCCTCACTCCGCTGCTCTCATACAGCCAGGGGCTGCATGTTGATAGCACGAGGTTTATTA
>CAYNGS010000292.1:0-4668 GCA_964396625.1 uncultured Flavipsychrobacter sp. | reverse complement strand
CTTTTGATTGTTAAATGTGATGACAAACTCAGTGCCCTTGTTTAGTTCGCTGGCGTAGGTTATGGTACCGTCCATCACTTCTACATACTTTTTTACAATATTTAATCCGAGACCTGTACCCTCGATGTGAGCGGCATTGGAGCTTCGGAAAAATCGTTTGAATAGTTTGCCCTGATCCTCTTTCGGAATGCCGATACCGTGGTCTTTAACCTTTATGATTATTGTCGGGTCCTCCTGGTCAATAATAATATCTATCGGACTGTTTTCAGGTGAGTATTTTATAGCGTTCGACAAGAGGTTTGTGATAATATGTTGGAACATCGACTGGTCGATATATGCGATGCCTGTCTCGCCATTGTAAGCAAGGGATATATTTTGCCCCTTTTTCAGCATATGCTGCATACTCTGAATGATCTCATTGACCACAGTATTTATGTTGAAGTGGGTTAGATTTGGTTTGAAGTCGCCTTGCTCAATCTTATCTATTGAGAGGAAGTCGCCCAACACTTCGTTGAGCAAGTTGACGGAAGAAATGATCCGTTTGATGTGCTTATCCCTTTGCGGTTGTTCTTCCCCTTTGGTGTATTTGGAGAGGAGATAAGTGGAAGCCAGCACTCCTGACAATGGGGTGCGAAATTCGTGCGATGCCACAGACACAAATCTCGACTTAAGTTCGTTTAGTTCTTTTTCCCGTTCCAGAGCTTTAACCAGTACGGCATCTTTGCGTTCATTTTCTTTTATCTGCCTGCTTAGCTGGTCTACCGTTGCATTGAGCGAGCGGGTGCTTTCCTTCACCCGCTGGTCCAGTTCCGCAATTAGTAGTTTTATTGTTTCCTGGGCTTCCTTTTTCCTGCTTAGTTCATTGATGAATGCTATGTAGTAAGTATCACCATTGTCATCATAATACCCGATCGACATTTCCACAAGAAACTCGGTACCATCTTTTCTAAGCCCTTTGAGGTTTTTATAGGCGGGAATGGAAAGGCTGGCCGGTTTTTTGCTATAGGCAGCGCGCAGCGCCTCATGTTTTGCTCTTAACCGTTCAGGTATCAGGAATTCTACTTTTTGATGGAGCAGGTCTTTTTTGGCATAACCAAATTCCGTCAACACATATTTGTTTACATCTTCGATATTCCCATCGCTATCTGCGACCATTATTCCAATGCTGGCATTTTCAAATAACGTTGAGAACCGTTTGTTATTAAAAATATGGTGTAGCATAAGACCTAAATCCATCTAAAATTCAAGCGAGAGAATGCGCTATAACTTTTTACCCGGGAGCTATAACTCCTTTAATTGCTCAAAAATATATTTGGCAAAATGTTTATTTTATGATGTCGATTTGTTTTTTTTATGATTATTATCATTTCTCCGAAGACGATGGAGCATAAAATGATGGCAACTCACCCGGAGCGGACGAGCCGGAAGGAACGGAAAGCTTCACTTTAAAATAGTACCCCAATAGTTGGTGACGATATTATCGGCTAATTGCATTGCGTCCTGCTCATCATCACCATAAACGACCAGCCAGTCGAGTAATCTTTTATCTCCCTCGCGATGTAGTCTTACAGCGTCATCGGGAACCAGTTTCTGAAATTTAGTGGCAGCTACTGCCTTGTTGTTGTCAAATACAACTTTATATTCAACCATGCAGCAAAAGTGGGAGATATATATAATATATGCACTGATTTGAATCAGCAGGACTGTTGATTCAAATCAGCAATAACTGTTATCGAGTTCAGCATCGCTGATCCGGACGTTAAAATACCCGGTCGTGTGCCGGGTATTCGTGAAGGGCGACGATGATTTGTTTTCTTCAGGGTGCGATCACCAGCTCATCCTCTACAGCCATCACGCCGGCTGCAGACCAGGCTGTTCGCTCCACCTGATTTCTTTCGCTCCATGATCGCGCCTTCCCTTTAAGTATGATCTTATTGCCCTGCGTTTCGATGGTTATCCGGGCTGCTTCCACATCGGCGCTGCGCTCAAGGGCTCTTTTTATAGACTCCCTGATGACGGGTATATTAATGCGTGGTTTTATGCTTACCAGGTTGGTCATCCCTTTTACCCCGGTCAAGCATTCCACCACACTTCCAGCCGCGTCTTTTTCAAACTGCCATTCCGATTCGCCTTCCAAAGTGACCCAACCGTTCTCCACTTTCACTTTAATCTTGTCATCGGGTACACTATCGTTCCATTTGAGCGCACTGACCGCTGCCTGTGCGATCTCGGCATCCGTTCGCTGGCCAGCGATAGACAGTTTCACATTGATCTCTTCTGCCAGGCCTCTCACGTCTTTCACTCTTTTGACCGCATTTTCCGCTGCAAGTTTTTTCGAATAACTATTTACCTGGCCGCTCAGGGTGATAATTCCGTTTTTCACAGTCACGCCAATTTCTGTGGCATGTAGTATAGGGTCCCATTTTAACTCGTCGATGACATCCTCAAGTAACTCTTTGTCCGGTTTCATTTTCTATGGTTTTAGTTAACAATTTTTCGACAAATCTATCCATTCGTTTGCCGCTTCCCTATGAGTATCATCAATGTGCCGGCTGATTGGTAATAGTTCACGGACTGACGAAGTACAGACGATGTATTGATCATTATCATTGCGGCAGTTGGCGGAGGCGGATAGTTTTGCAGCATAAAATGAACACTTTAAAAAACAGGAGGTAACTATGACAAACACAGCATTGGCCACACGATGGCCACGTTTAGGATTGAGTTTTAATGACATTTTTGAGCCATGGAGCGAGTGGTTCCAGGACGGCGCACTAAGTAAAACGATGACTGTTCCGAATGTGAATATCACTGAAGACAAGAGCAGCTATAATTTATCGCTGGCTGCGCCGGGGTTGGCAAAAAAAGACTTCAAAATTGAGGTGGAGGGGAATATGCTCACGATAAGCGCGAAGAAGGAAGAAAATAAAGAAGAAAAAGAAGGAACATTTACCCGCAAGGAGTATAACTACGCCTCGTTCTCCAGGTCCTTCACTTTGCCGGAGGGGGTTGCACAGGACAAGGTGGAGGCCACCTATGCCGATGGGATCCTGAAAATGACGCTTCCCAAGAACGATATCGCGGCAAAGCAACTGCGCAAGGCTATTAACATCAAATAATTGACAATCAGTGTGAAAACCAGTCCCGGCTCGAGGAGAGCCGGGATTTTTGTTGGCCTAACGCCTATCACGTTTATTAGTGACTGTAGTCATGAAATACGCCTCCTGCACGCCTTAATTTTGAAAAAGAAAATTTCGGATCGTGGTTACAAGGCATATAAAACGGCAGAACGTATTCTCAAAAGGGATCGATGCCTTTTTTGAGGAGATAGCCGAGATTGCAAGGTTCACGATCAACGTTTTTCGCGAGGGAGTAAAACCACCGTATGAACTGAGAGAAGTATTAAACCAATGCTATGAGATAGGCATCAAATCGTTCCTGCTGGTTGGCATTACTGCCTTCGTGCTTGGGTTGGTGCTTATACTGCAATCGCGACCAACTATGGTTGAATTTGGCGCCGGCGCTTTTCTGCCCTCCATGTCATCCATATCCATAGTACGCGAGATCGGCCCGTTGATCACCGCGCTCATCTGTGCCGGAAAGATAGGGTCGGGCATCAGCGCTGAGCTGGGATCAATGAAGGTGACAGAACAGATAGACGCTATGGAAGTGTCAGGTACCAATCCCTTTAAGTATCTTGTTGCAACCCGCATCATTGCCACAACATTAATGATCCCCGTACTGACGGTTTATGCCGATCTGATATCTATGATGGGCGCGTTTACTGGGGCTAACATAAAAGATGAAGTGAATATCGGGTTTTATTTTAACCGCGTTTTTGAGGCACTGTCCTTTAATGACGTGATACCTGCATTCACAAAGACTTTCTTTTTTGGTTTTGCCATTGGCCTTATAGGATGCGCCAAGGGTTACAATTCGAAAAAAGGAACTGAAGGAGTAGGGAAGGCCGCTAATGCATCGGTTGTTATTGCGATGCTCAGCGTAATTATAATAGATATGGTCGTGACACAGATATCATCAATGCTTGGTTATTTATAGAAATAGTACGACCGGATTTTTTAACTCAGACGATGCCAGGGGAAATTGTAATAGAAATTGAGCATTTGCAAAAAGCATTCGGCGCCAATGTGGTACTGAGGGATTTTAATCTTCAGATCACTAAGGGCGAGAACCTCGTGGTAATGGGTAAGTCGGGGATCGGAAAAACCATTCTGATAAAATGCATCATAGGCCTGGTAAAACCTGATGGTGGAACGCTAAAGGTGTTCGGGCAGGATATTTCGAAGCTTAATCATCATGAACTGGATGAGATCCGGACCAGGATCGGCTTTGTTTTTCAAAGCAGCGCGCTGTATGATTCAATGACCGTTCGCGAGAACCTTGAATTCCCGCTTCGTCGTCACCGGCGCAGGAAAATAAGTGGGGATATAGGCGAACTGGTGCGGGAGGCGCTGAAAAATGTTGGCCTGGAGACTGCAATAGATCTTATGCCGTCCGAGCTGTCAGGAGGCATGCGCAAGCGAATAGGTATTGCAAGGAGCCTGATACTCAATCCCGAGGTTATCCTGTATGATGAACCTACTACCGGCCTTGACCCGATAACTTCTGAAGAAATAACGCACCTTATTCTCGACCTGCAAAAAAAAT
>CAYNGS010000291.1:0-4685 GCA_964396625.1 uncultured Flavipsychrobacter sp. | reverse complement strand
TGTGCGCTGGCCTAATAGGTTATCGTTCTTATAAAATGATCAATCCTGATGCGGAACGGATTGGGATATATGGTTTCGGGGCTGCGGCTCATATTCTCATACAGATCGCACTTCATCAAGGCAAGAAAATTTATGCATTTACACGTGATGGGGACGTAATAGCTCAGAGATTTGCTACCCGGTTAGGCGCTGCATGGGTAGGTGATTCTACAATACCTCCACCAGAAAAACTTGACGCGGCAATTATCTTTGCGCCTGTAGGATCACTGATTCCGAAAGCTCTGAAAGACATTGATAAAGGTGGCACCGTTGTCTGCGGGGGGATCCACATGAGTGATATCCCAGGCTTTCCCTATGAATTACTGTGGGGAGAAAGAACACTCCGTTCTGTAGCAAATCTCACACGTAAAGACGGGAATGAGTTTCTTGATCTCGTAAGTCAATTGGCGATCAAAACAGAAACCAGGCTATTTAAATTACATGAGGCAAATGAGGCACTGGAAGCGCTCCGGGCGGGAAAGCTATCAGGAACAGCTGTATTGGTAATATAGGTCAACATACCGGCATCTGTGGTTCATTGTTCCTAACGGTCAAAGTTAAAACCTGTAGCTAATGTCTATTCAAAGGACATTGCAGGTATCTAAAAGTGTGAATGATGTAACTAATGTACTGCCAGGTGTAACAATCCACGGCCAGAGCCAGTCTAACTTTACTATTGTGAAAATTCATTCACGGACTGAAATCTGAAGATGTCAAAAGACCAATCAACGCACGACCACAAAGGAGAAGGAGTAAAATTGGTGGGTAGCCCTGAGAAAATGATCGACCTGTTAATTGTTGGTGACAAAGAGCGAAAAAGGGTCAAAGATCAGGTGGTCAACCATGGCTCCAGGCACAAACAGGTACTAACAGCTCTACTGCTCAAACGCCTTTTTAAATTAGTGCAGACGATAGAAAAAAGCAGTGGGACAAAATTCGCGATGCAGGAAGGGTTCGAGCTGACTGTGGAAAAGGATGAGCAAGACAAGGAGCTGATGCTGCCTGTACTGTTTCCTGTAAACCTGGGCAGCGGCGTAGATGAAAAGAAAATAGTCAAGGCCATCTCCCATGCCCCTGAGCATGAGGCCCTGGTCTATGCTATATACTTGCAGGTGGTCGAATGGGCTATAAAGACGTCCGTAAAAAGTGCGGTGACGGCATAGCGCTAACAGTTACCCATATGATCCAGCATACGCTGGTATCAGCCGGCGGTTTATACACTTTGCCAGCAAATGATTTCAACAGGAAAATAACAGCCAATTCATTACAGTGACTTACCCAAAAATATTTACGACGTTTATATTGTCTGCACTGGTACTAGCCAGCTGCAATGATAGCAGCAACGCTTCGGCAACAGCTAAAGAACCACCGCCGGCAGCGCAAAAGTCAATACCACCGAGAGACCGCAGTATCAACTCGCAGAATGCTTTCAACGATATCTTCCTGGACAGCACGTCCGTAGAGCAGTTCATTACAGCCGAAAAACTCAATGATACGGTGTCTGCCGCCATGCGTGGCTTTTATAACGCCAGGAATTTTGAATTTGCGTGGTTTTCAACCAGCGGGCTGATCGAACAGGCATTCAGTTTGCGGAGCCTGTACTCGTCTGAGAACGATGCTGACGCATTCAACAAGTCATTGGAGAGCCGGTTTGACCGCCTGCGCGCAGAAAATGATAAAACGGTTGAGGCAAAAGATCCGTCTATTATCAAAACAGAGCTGCAGATAACGGAAAGGTTTATCATGTATGCGTTAAAGAACTACAGCAGGATGGGTATCAGCGCTTCGGCGCTGGGCAACTATATCCCGGCAAAAAGAAAGGATATCATTGCGCTGGCTGATTCAGTACTGGCAGACAACAGCGTAAACAAAACATTTGCCGCGCTGAATGGATCTTACAGGCTGTTAAAAACCCCGCTACAGCAATACTGCACCATTGAAAAGCAGGGAGGCTGGCAGTTGATCACCGGCGGCCGGGGAAAATATGCCGTAGGTAAAAGTGATCCCGCCATTGCCCTTGTCAAAAAGCGGCTCCATGTCTCAGGGGAGCTTGCCGGGAACGATACCAGCCAGTTATTCGATCTACCGCTGGAGCTTGCCGTGAAGACCTACCAGTCCAGCCACGGATATAAAGCAACGGGTACCATAACCAAAGACCTGATAAGCGACCTGAATATCCCCGCACTTGCAAGAGTGCAACAGCTACTTGTCAATATGCAAAGAATGCGGTGGATGCCTACCAATCCGGACGGGGTCATTATCGTCGTGAACATTCCCGAATTTGAGGTCTATGTAGACAGCGGCAGGAACATACTGTTCCAGATGGATGTTGTCGTAGGCCGTGAAGGACATAACACGACGATGTTCTCCGGCAATCTGAACCAAGTGGTTTTCAGCCCATACTGGAACATACCAGCCAGCATAGTAAAGAAGGAAGTGATACCCGGACTCAGACGCGACAAGAACTACCTGAAGAAAAGAAATATGGAAATTACGGGCAGGGAAGGCGGCCTGCCCGCCGTCCGACAGCGTCCGGGCGAAAGGAATGCTTTAGGAAAGGTGAAGTTCCTGTTCCCCAACAGCTTCAATATCTACATGCATGATACGCCGGAAAAGGGCTTCTTCGACCGGAGTGAAAGAGACCTGAGCCATGGCTGCATAAGGCTGAGCGATGCCCCCAAAATGGCCAATTATCTTTTGCGTAATTCAAGTGAGTGGTCGCCGGAAAAGATAAAGACTGCCATGAACAGCGGCAAAGAGCAGTTTGTGAAGCTGAAATCCCCGGTCCCGGTCATTATCACCTATTATACAGCATGGGTAGATAACAAAGGTGGACTGCATTTTGCAGATGACATCTATGACCACGACAGGGAAATGGCAAAGAAAATGTTCGCAAATCCTCAATAGTGAGATCTGACTAGCTTAAGCATAAACATAAACAAACAACCATGAAGGAAAAACAAGCATCAGCAAACGTTGACATACATCAGGACGCCGCACACAAAGCTGCCAATGCTAAAAACATTGAAGGACACAGGCAGGCAGCAGCACACCAGATTGAAGCTGCGAAACACCATCTGGAGGCGGCAGGCAACCATGAAAAAGGCAACCATGACAAGGCGGCGCACAATACGATGCTTGCGTATGGCCATTCTGCGATTGCAGGGGGATTTCTCAACGATGATGCCAAGCATCATGCCCAGGCACTAAAGCAGACAAAATACGAGTAGGTCATATGGACGACCTGAAAAATTTAGAGTTCCTGACTGTCAATTCCAAGGAGATTGTTGAGAAACAGGTTGATTCCTACCGGCAACAGCATACATATGCCGGAACGATCATCGGGGCTACGGCCTTGTTCATCCCCTTTTTCCTTGGCGGATTTGACGGCACCTCACAAGTCGTCCAGTTTATATCTATTTTCCCCATCGCATGCTTTATCTATGCAATACTACTGATGCTGAGCATCTTCAGGACAAAACCGCTGGACCAGGCATTCAACGTCACAAAGTATAAAGAGCTGTCAGCGAAAAGCTACAAGGAGATACTGCTTTATGAAATAGAGGCAAACGTTCATTCTTATACTATCAATAAAATAGTCACTGAGAAAGGTAACAAAAGATATTCAAAAGGGGTCAGCTTAACTATAATAGCGCTTTTGTCTTCAATTGTCCTGATCACTGCAAGTAAGTTTGTAACGATCAATAAGGCCCCAACAAAAGTTCAGGTCGTAAATGTCAAAAAGCTGCCGGGAAGTGATTTGACAAATGACAGTATTAGTTCTTTACGATTGGTAACTCCGGCTGAAGCCCCATCCCGCCGATAGAAGAGATTGAAAGGACTCAGCCTTTCTCCTGTTACAGATAATCAATCGCAGTTAGTTTAATTAAAATAATATTCATAAACAGTCATTGAAAAAGAGAATTATTTTTCTGTCAGGCGTACTTTCTCTTAGCATGGGTTTTGCCGATGCTCAGGTAAAAATATGGTCTTTAAAAGACTGTTTGGACTCAGCTTTCAAAAATAATGTTGCCCTTAATCAGCAACGATTGACTAGCAAGATCAGTAAAATTAATTTCGATCAATCGAAATCGAATACATTGCCTACTCTGAATTTCAATGATGCGGAGGCGTTTAATTTTGGCAATACGTTTTATAGTGGCGGGAGCCAGGTAATTCGTCAGAATACTACAAGTAATAATCCTTCCTTAACAAGCAGCGTTGTTCTTTTCAATGGCTTTAAATATAGGAACCTGATAAAAGAAAACAAGTTGAATTACGACGCAAGCACACTTGATATTGAAACACAGAAGAATAATCTTGCACTTAATATAACCGCAGCGTATGTCCTGGTGCTGTTCGAGTATGATGCTGTTACTATAACACAACGCCAGATCGATGCCGATAGTGAGCAAGTTGCCAGAACGGAGAAATATGTAGCAGTAGGACAGACTCCGGAGGACAGCCTATATCAAATACAAGCGCAATTAGCCGCCGACAGAGCAGTAAAAGTAAATGCAGAGAATCAATTACAGCTTTCAAACCTGCAATTGGAGCAACTGATGGAAATGCCGATAACCCCTTTCTTTGAGATATTACGGCCCGAGTTGACAGCGATACCGCAGAATATAGCCTCTTCTTCCGCA
>CAYNGS010000290.1:0-4702 GCA_964396625.1 uncultured Flavipsychrobacter sp. | reverse complement strand
AGCCATCACGCCAAGGACAAAGCTGCTGATGGTGTGCCACATGATCAATATAACCGGGCATATACTGCCGGTGCGCAAAATATGCGACATGGCGCATAAAAGAGGTGTGCCGGTGATGGTAGACGGCGCTCATGCTTTTGCGCATATCAAATTCTCCATTCCGGAGCTGAACTGTGATTATTATGGCTGCAGCCTGCATAAGTGGCTGAGCGTGCCGCTGGGTGCCGGTATGCTCTATGTGAAAAAAGAGAACATCGGAAAGATATGGCCGCTGTTTCCGGAGAGTGGGAAGGCCGATGACGATATAACACGGCTGAACCATACGGGCACGCATGCAGTGGCCACGGACCTGACCATTGCGGATGCCATAGACTTTTATAACAAAATAGGCGCTGAAAGGAAAGAGGCACGGCTACGATACCTGCAAAACTACTGGACCGGCAAGGTGCGCGATATGCCGCACCTTGTGTACAATACGCCGCACGACACGGCGCGCTCATGCGGCATAGCTAATGTGGGCGTGAAGGGCATGAAACCGGGCGACCTCGCAAAGCTGCTGCTTGATAAATATAAGATATACACTGTGGCCATAGACACCGCAGGAGTGCATGGCTGCCGTATTACCCCAAATGTATTTACGACGACGACGGAACTGGATGCCCTTGTAGATGCCCTTACACAAATAAGGGGATAGGTGATAGTTCTGAAATTAAGTCTAAATTTGTTTTATCCAGTAGTATATTATTATGAGCATGCGGACTTTCAGAAGGGTAAACCCACTGCTGAAAACGAATAACGATACCGGCTTTGGCAGCAATGTCAACAGCGTAGGGGGAAGGTTTATCAATAAAGATGGTTCCTTCAACCTGCGCAGGGAAGGGATATCGGCACTGCGCAAGACTAGTGTATATCAGAAAATGCTCACGATACCTACCTGGCAGTTCGTGTGCGTCATCCTTATTTTCTATTTTGCTTTAAACCTTGCCTTTACCGCCGTGTACCTGCTTATAGGTGCAGACCAGTTGCAGGGTATGATAGCACATAGCGGATGGGCGAGATTCAAAGAGGTGTTTTACTTCAGCACGCAGACGTTCACCACTGTAGGCTACGGGAGGGTGAACCCGGTGGGAGATGCGGCAAATGTTATTTCATCAATAGAGGCGCTGAGTGGTTTTATGATGTTCGCAATAGCTACAGGTCTGATATACGGCCGGTTTGCGAAACCGAAATCCTACCTACTGTTCAGCGACAATGCGCTCATTAGCCCTTATCGCGGTAAGACCGCACTCATGTTTCGCTTCGCTACCTACAAGGATAATCATACACTTACAAATGTGGAGATAAAGGTGAACCTGGCAATGACGGAAGATGAGAACGGCACACCTGTATATAAATTTTACGACCTGGAGCTGGAGCGCTATAAAGTAGAGAGCCTGCCAATGAACTGGACGGTGGTTCACCCGATCAATGAAAACAGCCCGCTTTCCGGTTTGACGAAGGAAGATATTGTGGCTGCTGATGCAGAGATATACGTGCTGATCACTGCCTTCGACGAGATCTTTTCACATCCCGTTCTGCGGCGCACTTCGTATACGTTCCGGGAGATGCGCTTTGATGCAAAATTTGTACCTATGTACCGGGAGAGTGAAGACGGCATGACAACCATTCTTGAATTGCACAGGCTGAACGAGGTTGTAGAAATGGCTCCGGGCAAGGTGAATAATTCATGACGACAGTTAAAAAAACCTGATGGAAAAACGCTTTTATAACTGCCATGCCCACTGCTTCACCTACGACCATGTGCCGGAGTATTTTCTCACCCGCCACGTGGCTATATCGTGGCTACTGCACCATAAAGGGTTGCGTGCCTACATCCAGAAAGCACCTGTGAGCGGCAACTTTGGCATCATTATGCGGGTGCTGAAACTTTTGCTTGGCTCCAGCGAGGAGAAGTTACTGAGGTACATCAATTTCATAAAGTATGGCGACCGCAGGTCTGCGCAGGATGTAATAAAGAGCATGCAGAATTATTATCCCAGGCATACCGGCTTTGTGTTCCTGACAATGGACATGGAGTATATGGGAGCCGGCGTGCCGAAGACGGACTTTGAGGAACAACTGAAGCAACTGGAAGGACTTAAACGAAATCCGGTGTGGGAAGACACCGTATTCCCATTTGTATTCTGTGACCCGCGCAGGCTGCAGCCGCAGCATCCGCGCGAACTGGCCGTAAAAACATCGTTCACCGGCCAAAGATTTGAAGCGGGCCTGAAGAGCCTTATCTCCAACAAGTATTACCAGGGCATCAAGCTGTATCCGGCACTCGGTTACTTCCCTTTTGATAAGAGGATGCGGCCTGTGTATGATTTTGCTGTTGATAACTGTGTGCCCCTGACGACTCATTGCACCATAGGACCTGTTCATTTTAAATACCGACTTGATGAACAGGAACGTTTTCACCCCTTTCTGAATAAGACACTGGGCGAGGAAAGGGCAATACACTACCAGCGTTACTTTACACACCCGCTGAATTATGAGTGCCTGCTGAATCATGACCTGCTTAAAAGATACTGGGGGCCTGATGCGCCTGATTATACAAACCTTAAGATTTGCCTAGGCCACTGGGGCACCTGTGCCGACTGGCACAACTACCTTGAAAATCCATGGGTGGATATACCGGGCCGGCGCAAACATTCCGAGTGGCCTTCGCTGGAACTAGATAATTGGTTTACCGACAAAGAAGACCAGGGGTATAATTACAGTTGGTTCACCATCATCTGCGACCTGATGCGCAAGTATCCCAACGTTTATGCCGACATAAGTTATACGCTCAACGACAAGTCACTTTTCCCGCTGTTGAAGATGATACTTGAATCTGACCAGAAGATAAGGGAGCGTGTGCTGTTTGGTACCGATTTTTACCTTGTAAGCAAGGATATATCGGAGCGCCTGTACAGCATCAACGTCAAGTCATATCTCGGGAACGAGTTGTTTGAACAGATAGCCATTACAAACGCCGAACGATTTTTGAACAACAAATTCAGCCAGGTGCGGAATTGTTTCT
This sequence comes from uncultured Flavipsychrobacter sp., assembly GCA_964396625.1. Classification (GTDB taxonomy): domain Bacteria; phylum Bacteroidota; class Bacteroidia; order Chitinophagales; family Chitinophagaceae; genus Nemorincola. The sequence continues at coordinate 1,638 of CAYNGS010000290.1, read as the reverse complement.
GGCCGCCTGAAAAAGAGCGAAGCCTCCCCAACGCACGGGTCTGCGACATACCTTCTCCACCGAATGTATAGTGGAATCGAGTGTCGTTGACAGAATGATCAGCTACATTTTGCGATAATATTTTTGGTTAAATAAGTAATTATGTTTAACTTGTAAATAGTTAATCTGCAAAATTTTATGTCGCAAACACAGCATCAGGTTAGCAGTTATGTCTTTGATCTGCTCGACAACGGCCAGGGCAGGGAGCAGATAGAAACAGACCTTTTGCGGAAAGGCCACGATGATGCTTTTGTAAGAGAACTGGTGCATGAATGTATCAAGCTGCGCAATGCAAAGCGAAGATCGCAGGGGCTTGTGCTGATACTGGTGGGGGCGCTGATATGCTTTTCGAGCTTTCTGCTCACGATCACTTCATCTTTTACCCAAGGCAACTTCCCGATGGTACTCTTCGGTCTTACCAGCGTTGGGATCATAATTGTTTTTACAGGCTTTATGAAGGTTTTTTAATTGTGCCGTTATGCGTTTTTTCCTCGGGAATTAATGAACTTTACGCCTTGCCACAATGAGCGATACTTCATTATTCATATCTGTAGGAAAGCAGCAATTGCACTACCGGCAGTGGGGAAGTGGCAAACGCCTGCTGCTGGCGTTTCATGGCTACGGCAACGATGCGCTGATTTTTGCGCCGTTCAAAGAATACCTGGCGGCAGAATATACGATCCTGTCATTCGACCTGCCGCACCACGGTGATAGTAAGTGGCCGGACAATACCTTGCTCACGCAAAGTGACCTTATATCCCTTGTTGAAGCGATCAAAGAAAAACACAAAGCCACAAAGTTGTCGCTGGTTGGCTATAGTATGGGCGGCCGGATATGTATGGCCATAGCGCAGCATATGCCGGAAAACATGGATAAAGTGGTGCTCATTGCCGCAGATGGACTCACAACAAATAGTGTGTATTATTTTTGCACAAGGACCTGGATAGGCAAGAAGATATTCATGAATATGCTCAGGAAGCCTGCCCGCTACCTGGGCCTGATCGATCTGCTGAAGCGTATTAAGATCCTTGACCCTACCCGTTACCGGTTCGTGACGCATCATCTAAAATCGGCGGAAAACAGGAACTTTCTACTGCAGGTCTGGTCGTGCACCAGCGACCTGGTGCCCGAACCCAGAAGATTAAGAGAGGTCATCAGGCAATACAGGATCCAGGTGTTTATATTTATGGGAGCCCACGACAGGATCATGCCGGTTTCCCTTGCCAAAAGATTTGGCAAGGGACTGGATACCGTGCAGGTGTTTATTTTGGATAAAGGCCATCGTGTATTTGATGACGAAAATGCCCGGCGGATAGCTGAAAGCTTGTTATAACGATGCTAATAATTATTGTAGTTTGTTTAGTGATGACATTGGGGTATGTGCTGCTGATGCTGGCATACCGCATGGGTTGGGACCGCCAGCCAGATTTTGTGCTGCCGCCGCAATTCGAGCCACATACGTTCATTTCAGTGATCATACCTGCTCGGAATGAGCGCACCAATATTGGCGGGTGCATAGAATCGCTCCTCGCTCAGAAATATCCTGATGACCTTTATGAGATCATTAGAGGACAGGACAGTTGCGATAAAGACAATATC
>CAYNGS010000289.1:0-4739 GCA_964396625.1 uncultured Flavipsychrobacter sp. | reverse complement strand
ATGACATTCCCCGTGTGGATCTTATACGCCGCCTGCACCTGCGCCGCATTTCCCTGCAGCCTGCTGTTTGGCATATCTTGTCTCAGCCCGTGGTTATCAGTATAAGGGAAACTGTTCTGTGCGGTTTGTGCAAAGACATTGGCCGAGAAATACCACCGCTTGCCGGATATGCTACCGGCGAGCCCGCCCAGGTATTGCCCAAAACTTCCTGCTCCGCCACCAAATGACAATGCTCTCTTACCGGTATCGAATACCGGCGTCTCGCTTTCCAGCAGCAATGCTCCACCCACGTTGCCACTGCCCCACATGGCAGCCGAGCCACCGTAGACGATATTGACCCTGCTCATGAACAAAACCGGTAGTATCGAAACATCGGCAATGCCCAGCGCGGCATTCTGTATCGGCACACCATTCCACAATACCGCCGACTGTGCCGCTGATGAGCCCCTGAAGTTCAAAGTAGCCAGGCCATTAAAACCATAGGACTTTACAAATACAGGCACCTGCTGGGTAAGCAGGCTGCCGAGGTTTTGCAACTGGTATTGCTGCAGAGTGGCGCTATCAATGGCTTTCACTTTCTGCCCCGGCGAGAATGCATTCAGCCGCTCGTCTGATGACGTTCTGCGCCTGCCCGGAATTTTAACCTCGTTTAATACCGAATCTTTTTGCTGAGCGTTCGTCACATCAGCAGATACCAACAGTATCACTACAATTAGTGACACCTGCCTTATCTTTTCTATGATGCTGAAACTACTCACTAAAAAACGTTTGACTTATTATTCATCGAAATAAAAATGTCCCGGGCCTATACCTACATCAAAACTGCTGATCTGCACCCCGTCAGGGCGATACACATATACAGTACCTTTCTGAACAAACCCCTTCGGATCACCTGCGTAAATATTGCCCGTCCCCGGATCGATACCCAGCGCCCAGAAGTACTGAAACTGCTTCGCAGGCACGAATGGCTGAGCTGGCGGCGCCGCATCATGAATACCCATGCGGTATATACCATTGTACGTGGTACCGCCATAATAATTGGCCTCTATAAAGTATAGCGTATCCTTCGTGGGATTAAACACAAGCTTAACCGGATCGGCAGTCGCCGGAAACCGGTAGCTGGCAAGCATGTCACCAGTGGACGGATCGATCCGGGTCAGCGTTGCCGTCTTCCCATCAGGCTCATTACCCGCCAGCACCCACAGCATTTGCTCTTTGTCCTGCACAACATCCTGCGCCGCATAGCCTGCTATTTTTATGGTTTGCACTATTTGTCCTGTCTCGCCATCTACCCTGTAAATATGGTTATCAGCCGTGTCCCAGGTGCATACGATTGCGTCATTATTATAGAGGCATATGCCTTCTGGATTTTGCCCCGGTAGTGTTATTGTATCGGTCACCACACAGGTAGCCGGGTTCACAACATACATCCTGTTGCCATACAAAGCAGTCACGTAGGCCCGCATAGGGCTCATCTGCAGCATATATCGCGGGTTAGCAATATTGATGACACCGGACAACTTCCAGTTGTCTGCGCTGATCACTGCGATTTTATTTGAATTATTGACGCAAAGAAAAAGCTTGCTGCCGATGCGCAGCATACTTTGAAACACATCTCCGAGCGGTTGGTTGTTCGCGCTCATATACAGGTCGCCATATACGCTATCCTTTGCCGGTTGATAAGCATACAACGACGATTCCCCCAGCCCAAAATTCCCCTCGCACACCACATAAACATTACCCGCACTGTGCGGCACTGCATCGCCCGGAGGCACAGGCTTGTCCTTTTTACAAGCAGCAAAGCCGCAGCAAAGAGCTATGATCAGCGCTTTATAACTTTCTCTACCCATTTATTTCCATTCGCATCGCATAGTGTGACATAATACATCCCAGGCGGGTACTGCCGGAGAGACACAGTAGTAATCTTTTGCGACAAAGTGAACTCGTCAAGTTTGCAACCAGTGATCGTGGTAACGACAGCGCTAAACCCGGCAGGCGCTAAGCCGTCCACTGATATGGTCACATCGTCAGACACAGGATTTGGGTAGGTACGCACCGAAACGCTATTCGTAACAGACATAACAGCCGTACCCGACTGGTGTATGACGCCTACCGCATCCAGGTCGAAACCACATGATGCGAACGGTGTGGGGTATGGGTCGTTGATCACACGGCCCGCATTGTCGTGGCTGGCATGTGCGCCTATCGAGCCGACAACATCTACCAGGCGTACATGCGTCACGTTGTTGATGTCCAGCCCGGCTGTCCCTGACAGTTCCTGCAGGTCGAACGGAGTGCCATATGTGGCTGTGTACTTGCCCGCAAGATTATTCAGTTTGGTAGCGTCTATGTAATTACCATTGCCTATCTGCGTTGTGTCCTGCGTAAGCGACGTTGCCGGGAATCGAAAATAATTTACCCCGTCCGAACTGACCTCAACAAATGCAAGTTCCAGGAATGCAAGCGCCGGGTCAGTCCCGTCGATAAATCCGTTTTCAAACACAGCAAAGTCTGCACCCGGTCCGTCTATTATCGGGTTGGCAAAAGTGAGCATCGCCACGCCACTATCGCCAAGACTCACTATTGTATTGTCGGCCGGCCCCGTAGCAAGACTGCTATCGCCGAGCGTAGCATAGCCCGAATCGGGAATAGCAATGTTCCTCAATCCTCTCTGGATAGAACACTGCGATGCCCAGCCGACAAACTGCGCACTTGATGCGCTTATTGCCGTGCTGCCGGGCAGCCCTGCCTGGGGCGCATATTGCGCCCCGGCCCGGCACCACAACAAACAAAATAGACCAACGAGCAACTGCTTCATACTATTGTTTTACGAACCGGCTATTCGTCACTTTCCCATTTCCCGAAAACTGCAACATATACGCCCCGGCCGGCAATGATGATATGTCTATCGCAACATGTTTTTGCGCAACATCGGTTGTACTCAACACGGTGCCGGCCACAGTCATCACGTTTACCTGCTGTACCGAATTGTCCGTTATATCAGCATACAAAGTGTTTATTGCCGGATTCGGATAAACCTTTGCCGCAACCGGTTGTGCATTGGCCACCGACAATGTCGGATTATTATCCGTGAAATTATCTATACAAAAATACGCAGGTGTATTCATACCGAATGCGCCATTATCGGTCGATGTGAGGGTGAATTGCAGGCTGTCCACATTGCCCAGCGGCGTTGTGTTCACCCAGGTCCAGTCCCTTAAAATATAATTCATGGAAGGGTCAGGGAAAAGGAAGTCGGCAAGATAAACGCCAACGCTATCGGGCTTCAGGGCTCCGCCGCTGTACCCCCGAATGGTCAACTTAAACCAGTCACCATTATGAAATTTCCGGGCGAAGGCATCCCCATCCCTCATGCTGTTATAGGCATAAGTGGTATTGGTTACATAAAACCCGTCCACAGGATGCCCGATGGCTGCGCCATTCAGGTCTATTCTCACAGAATTTTCAAATGTCGACGGGTCAAAACAGTAAGCAACCGCATACTCTGCCGACCCGGCAAAACCTGTTCCGGCCTTAGCCGAATACTCATTCGTATAACCACTGGTTACACTGTCAGTCATATTGGAATAAGCAAACCCGGTACTCCATAACCCACCGTAAGAAGTGTCGTAAACACATGGAAAGTGGGCAAGCCCGTCATTAAATCCCACATCTGTGCCCGATGCGGAATAGTTGACATAGAATGTGTCCGGGTGGGGAAGGCTGAGGTCCTCGAATGTGGCGTCCACCTGTGCCAAAGCTGTTGTACCCAGTACAAGAGCCGATAACAATAACGTAAATCTGCGCATATAGAAATTGGTTTTTTAAAACAATTTTTATCATGCAGCAATTGGGGTAAAATCAGATACAGAGAAAAACAGGGTCACCCCGGCCTTTATCTTACCTGTGCTTTTGATCCCGAAAGCAGCGATAAGTCCAATCCCGATTGTTATCGGGTGGGTACAAAGGCAGGTCTTCTGACTTACTCCACTTTTTTGCGGCCTTCCCGTCCGTATAAGAACAGTGGCTATTGAGGTAGCAAAAAAGCTTTTAGCGGAGCTAACAGCATCGGGTAATGTCCGGGATTCTCACCCGGTTCCCTTTTCATCCGTTTCCTTTGCAGGAAAAGAGGAACCTTTGAGACGCAAATGTAGGAAGTAAAACCTGAAAACAAAAAATATTTCAGAAGGGTGCAAAAACCCTTGATTTTAAATGTAATGCAGGGAAATATCAGGCTGCAGCGGCCAGGTGGTCTTCCTTGCCGGCTTCGCCCGCTTTCTCCTGGCTTTCTATGAACTCCACATTCGCATGCAGCTTCACATCGTTGCCCGCAACGAGTCCGCCTGCTTCCGTCAGTTGACTCCAGTTCAGCCCAAAGTCTTTGCGATTCAGCTTCCCGTCGATCGTAAAACCCGCGCGTATATTGCCCCAGGGGTCCTTTATCGTCCCGCCATATTGCACATCAAGCGTTATGGGGTGTGTAACTCCGCGCATGGTCAGGTCACCGTGCAGCTTGTATTTTTCATCATTTATTTTTTCAAAGCGATTGCTCTCAAATTTGATCTGCGGGAAGTTCTGCATGTCGAAAAAGTCGGCAGATTTAAGATGCCCGTCGCGCTGGGCGTTGTTGGTGTCGATCGACTCAACGTTGGTAATAAAATGAACCTTAGCTGTGGTAAAATCCTCTCCGGTAGTTTCTGCCGTTGCATCAAATTTCCTGAAGTGCCCGGTTACATTGT
>CAYNGS010000288.1:0-4798 GCA_964396625.1 uncultured Flavipsychrobacter sp. | reverse complement strand
TTGGAAAGGCCCGTAAAATATTTGAAGTGGCGCTCGCGCTTGGTATAAATATCTGTGATCAGGCGCGATACAAGGATACCGCAGAACAGCGACAGCAATATACCAATGATCTGCGTGGTGGCGAAACCGCGCACCGGACCAAGACCGAAGATGAACAGGATGATAGCTGTTATCAATACTGTAATGTGACCGTCAAGCACAGGAGCGTACGAGCGCTTATAACCGTCTACCACTGCCTGCTGATAACTTTTGCCGCCTGCAAGTTCTTCCTTTATACGCTCAAATATGATAACGTTCGTATCCACGGCCATACCCACCGTCAGCACAAGGCCCGCTATGCCCGCCATCGTTAGCGTCGCATGGAGTGCCGCCAGCACGCCCACGGTAAACATAAGGTTAAGGATAAGGGAAATATCGGCAATGATACCGCCGGTGTTATAATAGATAAGCATCAGCACAAAGATCACGATGAATGAAAGCATCAGCGAGTTCATGCCCTTGTTGATATTCTCCACACCAAGTGTAGGCCCTACCACCTGCTCCTGCACTATATGTGCCGGTGCCGGCAGCTTACCGGACTTAAGTATGTTGGCAAGATCCTGTGCATCTTCAGCCGTGAACGATCCTGATATTTCTGTGCTTCCGGTAGCAATTTCATTTTCTACACGGGGACAGGAATAAACACGGTCATCAAGCACCACAGCTACATATCCGCCTACGTTTTTTCCGGTCATATCCTTCCAGATACGTCCGCCGGAAATGTCCATATCCATATTCACGTCAGGCTGGCCATTGAGCGGGTTGTAATCGGCGCGTGCGTTAGTTATATGATCACCCTCCAGCCTTGCGCTGCCGCCGGGTGGCATTTTAATAGCATACAATGGCAACAGAGAGTTGGGGTCGCGATTCTTTTTGTTGTCATCGGCGCCAAAAACAAAGTGCACGTTTGATGGAAACTTATTCTTTACAACGTCGAGCCCGAGGAACCGGTTCAGTTTCGCTGTGTCCCTTTTAGAAACATAACCCACAACAGGGCTGGCCATAAAGCCTGCTTCCTGTGTTGCGTTCAGCCTGATCAACGCTATAAGCGGATTCTTCTTTATGGCTTCCTGCTCTTTTAATTTGGTAGAATCTGTTGTACCCGTTCCGCTCTTTGCAGCAGGTTTGCTGCCGCTGAGTATGCCTGTGAGGCTCGCGGTATCATTAGGGTTTTTACCGTTGGTCGTGTCCGCACTTGCAGTCGCTTTCTTGGTAGAATCATTTGCTGAAGTGTCTGTAGTGCCGGAGAGGTAACCATATAAGGCATCGTTAGCCGTAACGATCTGCGGGCCTATCTCAGCATTGGTATAAGTTTCGAAGAACTGCAGTTTCGCAGTCGCCTGCAGATAAGTGCGCACACGCTCGGGGTTATGAACGCCGGCCAGTTCCACGGTTATGATACCTTTCTTTTCATCAAGGTTTACATTAGGGTTGGCAACGCCGAATTTATCGATACGGGTTTTTAAGACATTATAGGTACGCTTTACCGCATCCTTCGCTTCGTTATTAAGTTTGGCGATCACTTCATTGTTTGTAGAAGTGCGCGTGATGTCTCTTTCAGAAGGCTTGGTAAACAGGTAAGCCATGTTCACACCGGGGTTTTCCTTTTGGTAGGTCTCTCCAAACAGTGTAATGAAGTTAGCTTCACTGTTCGCTTTTTCTACATTGGCGTCTGCTATTGCTTTATTCAGCGCAGGGTCTCTCGGGTTGTTCGACATGGAGCGAACCAGGTCGTCAAGACTTACTTCGAGGGTAACGTTCATACCACCCTGCAGGTCCAGGCCAAGGCTCAGCTCTTCGCCCTTGGCAGCCTGGTAGGTATATTTCTTAAGCACGGGAACACTGAATATCACTTCGCCCTGCATACTGTCAGATATGGTCTGGTACAGCGAATCAGCACGTTTGTCGAATGCCTGCCCGGTAAGTGCAGGGTCCATCGCCTTGGCGGAGCGCTCGGCGCTGGCCCGCATTTTCTTTTCCTCGTTGCGAACGATCAATGTTAATGAAAGCTGGTACAGCGATATCAATATCAGCGCGGCAGTAAAAAACTTCACCAAACCTTTTAAATGCATGGGTTGTCGTTAAAATTATCTTTGTAATAGGTTGAAAATCCCTCGTAAAGATGGGTACATCCTTTTTCGACGGGGTGCAAAGATAGGATTTAATATAAAAAAATAAAGCCCTATCCAAACTTTAAAAATAAATTTCCGGAAATGCTTTTTATATTATTTGTTATACTGTGTTTTTTCGTTGTAATTCCGATCATTTTCGGCCACAATATGATCCCTCACTAATGCATCTGCAATAAAAATTTTAGTGTTGGGATACAGGATTTTTATTTTTTGTCATAGTTCATTTTCCATGCATTTGGCATAATTGTTGCCGGTTTAATGTCGCGGGCGAAACAGGCCGGTCCGGAGAGCAATTTTAATCCTGAATGGGTAAATATTTTCATCGGGTTGGTCGGCAAAAGGCCTGAAAAACATGGGGAAATGTGGGGAAATGATTGGGGTATGCCGGTAATTCAAATTATTGATAATCAATCTTTTATGTTTTTATTGTCCGGTATTTTTAATTTTTTTGGGGAAATGACAACCTTGGTCTATCGCATGAAAGGATTGACTACAAATTAAAAATTGGTTTTTTTACCGTTGCAATCTTTTAATAAGTCGTTAAACTATAATGAAAATAAAAACTATATTTGCGTTGAGAAAAATGGGAACGTATGCCAGAGGTAATAATTAAATATAAAAATGCAAAAGTACTCGATGTGTTAAAAGATATTGCAAAATATTTTGATTTTGTAGTCCTGCAGCCTAAATCAAAAAAAAGTACAGGGGAGGCTAAAAAAACAGATTCGCCGCCCATAGTTTTTGCTAAAGAGCCAGATATTACCGCACTTGCCGGAATATGGAAAGACAAGAACATATCGTTAAATGACCTTCGCAAAAATGCCTGGGGTGGACGTTTATGAGTTTGGTTATCTGCGATACAAATATTTTTATCTCTTTATTCAAAGAACATTCGGAAACCATAGATCATTTGAAGGATATTGGCGATCGGAATGTCCTGATCCCATCGATTTCAGTTATGGAGTTGTACAGAGGCATGGAAAATAAAAGAGAACTAAAAGCGATGGAGAGCAAGATGAAGCGATACAACATAATCCATTTTAATAACCAGGTGTCTGTGAAAGCTATTGAGTTGGTTAACTCATTCAAACTGTCGCACAACTTGCAAATTCCCGATGCAATAATAGGAGCAATGAGCGTCGTTTTCGAACTCCCTCTGTTTACGTACAATAAAAAAGACTTCAAGTTTATTCCAGGTATTCAGTTATACCAGTTGTCGTAAATTTGTAACCAGTTAATTGTCAATTTATAAAAATAAATACTATTAATTCCGAATTACAAATCAAAAAACAGCTTTAACTCCATAGCTATATTGAAACTGTAGTTGCGCAATACACAGAAAACGATCAAAAAAATCTTTTAGAATATAGAACGAAAACATTATTTTTACCAATCTAATTCTTGTTCCCGACAAGTCGGGATAAAACATTTTGTTTATGATCCGTAAGATTACACTTATATTCTTATTGTGCATTGGCTTTCAGAATCTTGCGAAAGCTGTGGTAATACGGGACTCCGTAACCATCACAATGACACCTTATACCGACTCGTCCTGTGCAGGCACACAGCTTTCCTTTTTTGCCCACGAAAGCAACGATACTTTTTCAGGCGTGGAGTACCACTGGTATGCCCACGGTATTTATACGCTGGTTTCAATTGACACTTTTCTTACTACGGCGCTCGTTGATGGCGATAGCGTTTACTGCTGGATCGTGTTTCACAACAGCTTAGGATTTTTAGACAGTTTCAGGTCGAACGCCATATATGTATATCATCCGGCCAGTTTTGCGCCGGGGGCGGTCATTTCGCTCATCGTAGGCAGCAATCCCGATTGTGCCGGCCACCCGCTTACATTTATCGCTTACCCCATCAATGGCGGTACCGCGCCTCTGTTTCAGTGGCTTATAAACGGCGTTCCCGTGCTCGGTGCCGACAGTTCCACATTTACACATGTATATGGCGACGCAGATACGGTCTCGTGTATCGTCATCTCCAATTCTACCTGCTCCGTCGGCTATAACGACACGGTGCTTTCCAACCTGGTGCCGATCGTACACTTCCACCTTACCCCGCTCGTTACAGTGTCCGCATGGCGCAACCCTATATGCCAGGGCGCTATAGACACGTTCCGGGCAACAGTCATAGACGCAGGTACCGGTGCCACACTGGCCTGGTATGTTAATGGCTCCGTCATACCCACCGCTTTGGGCCCGGTATATGTTACCGACAGCCTGGCTGATGGTAGCCTTGTATATTGCATTGTCACTACTCCCGATTCATGTGTCATCGGCGATTCCACGGTATCCAATATTATTACGATGACCGTTATTCCCAATGCCGTCACTTCCGATTATACGGTTCTGACCGCCGGCATCAATCCCGGTTGCTTAAGCGACCGCGTCACATTTACGGGTCATTATTTCAACTTTGGGACTGCCCCGAATATTACCTGGTATGTAAATGGCTTGCCATGGCTCACCGGCAGTGCAGTATTGGACACTTTCTTCCACGACCGTGATACGGTAACTTTTGTTGTGAACCAGACAGACGGAGGTTGCTACACGCACGACACTATTATGTCGCCGCCTATATTGATGATCCGCGACAGTACCCCACCTGCTCCACTC
>CAYNGS010000287.1:0-4799 GCA_964396625.1 uncultured Flavipsychrobacter sp. | reverse complement strand
AATGTTATTTTATTAATACTATTCAAAGCGGGGATAGAAACAAAAGTTTTTATAAATTCGCACCAAATTTAAGCAATAGTGCAAACTCCTTTTGGCAAAGAAACATATTTGTATTGGTATGAGATCATGTTATTGCTCCGTCGTTTCGAAGAAAAAGCGGGGCAATTATATGGAATGCAAAAGATAAGAGGATTTTGTCATTTGTACATAGGGCAGGAGGCAATAGCCGCCGGTGCCATGACTGCTCTGCGCGACGATGATAACCTCATCACCGCCTACCGCGACCATGGTCTGGCAATAGCCAAGGGCATACCAGCCAAGGAGTGCATGGCCGAACTGTATGGCAAGGCCACAGGCTGCACCAAAGGAAAAGGTGGCAGTATGCACTTCTTCTCTAAAGAAAAGCGTTTCTTTGGGGGGCATGGCATTGTTGGTGGGCAGATAGGGTTGGGAGCCGGTATCGCCTTTGCCGAGCAGTACCAGGGAACCGACAGGGCCACCATATGTATGTTTGGCGATGGCGCTGCAAGGCAGGGCATGTTGCACGAAACGTTTAATATGGCTGTGCTGTGGCAGTTGCCCATAGTTTTTATTTGTGAGAATAACTATTACGCAATGGGTACGTCGGTGGAACGTACATCCAAAGTACTGGATATATACCGCCTCGCCGATGCATATGATATGCCCGGAGACAGTGTGGATGGGATGAGCTGCGAGGAGGTACATAAGGGCATTGAGCGCGCTGTTCGCCGTGCACGCGAGGGCGGTGGACCTACTTTCCTCGAAATTAAGACTTACCGGTACCGCGGCCATTCCATGAGTGATCCGGCCAAGTACCGCACCAAGGAAGAACTCGAAGAGTACAAGGAAAAAGATCCTATAAACCAGGTGCTGAAGACCATCACCGACAATAAGTTCGCTACCGACGAGCAGATAGAACAGATAAACGAAAAGGTGAAAATGGAAGTGGAGGAGTCTGTAAAATTTGCCGAGGAAAGCCCGCTGCCGGATGACAGCGAATTGTACGGCGATATTTACGTACAAAAGGATTATCCGTTTATAATGGATTAAATCATATTTTTGGAAACTTTTTTAAATAGAAATTTAAGCAATACAAAAATAAACATGGCAAATTCAGCAAGAACCCAACCGGGAACCGAAAAAAGAGAAAAGGAAGTAAACCCGCTCGATAACGTCCTTTCATTTTATGAAAAGAATAAAAAAGTGATCAGTACCACAACCACTATTGTACTGGGCGCTATAGTATTGTATTTCGGATACACAAAATTGTATAAAGGCCCGGCTGAAGAGAAAGCGGCTACTGCACTTTCATACCCGCAGCTTTACCTTCAGGCCGACTCCTTGAATATGGCGCTTAACGGTGACGGCAAGAATCTTGGCTTCATTAAGATCGCTAAAAAATACGACGGCACTGCATCCGGTAACCTCGCTATTTACTACGAAGGTGTGTGCTACCTGAAAATGGGTGACTACAAAAACGCCATAAAAGCGTTGAAAGAATTCGACGGAAAGGGGACTATGGTAGGCGCTATGGCAAGCGGTTTGCTGGGCGATGCCTACATGGAGAATGGTGAGAGCGCTAAAGCCATAGAGAGCTATAAAAAGGCTACGGGCGATAAGAGCGATGGCCTGGTAACGCCGATGTATCTGTATCACCTGGGCATGGCTTATGTTGCAAACAACAATACCAATGAAGCCAAGGAAGCCTTCAAACGCATACGCGACGAATACCCGAAGAGCATGCAGGCACGCGATATTGATAAAGAGCTTGCACGCCTTGGAGACGTAAATTAGTTTCACGCAAATTATTCCTTTCCCCTTTTTACCTTTGATGGTGAAAAGGGGAATTTCATATGGCACAATCGAAGAACAGTTTTAGTCTGCTGGATACACAGGCTCTTGAGCAACTAAAATTGCCAAAGGTGGCAATAGTGCATACCGAATGGAACGACAAGATCGTAAGGGAATTGGTGAACGGCTGCGAGGGCATCATCCATAAATTTACAGGCGACATTATCGACCGCATTGCCGTTCCCGGCTGCTTTGAGCTTGCATTCGGGTGCAGGCGACTGTGGGAACACGCTCAGGACAAGGCGGAGAGGCCGGAGGCGATCATTGCATTTGGCGCCGTCATCCGTGGCGGAACGCCCCATTTCGACTATGTATGCCGCGCAGTGACCGATGGTATTGTTCAGTTAAATCTAACCCTGCCGGTCCCCGTTATTTTTGGCGTACTGACGCTTGATAATGAAGCGCAGGCATGGGCGCGACTGGGAGGGGAGCACGGCCACAAAGGAGAAGAGGCTGCCATTACTGCATTAAAAATGGTTCAACTATGCCGTGAAAAAGCCATTGTTTAGATCAGGCATTCGCAGGAAGTTGGTCCTGCATTCTGATGCAACCCGTCTGCACACCGCGATTTTCACTAATTGTTTACATAATAATACTTAATTTAGTCACGTTATACGATCTTAAGTATAGCTGTTTTTATAAATACACACACATGACAAAACGTTATTTGGTAGCTGCGTTTTTTTTTCTGGCAATAATGCTTACGGCAGCGCCTAAGGTGCATGCACAGGATGCAGTTGTTTCGTATCAGACCTTTTACGACGAATTATCCCCATACGGCCAATGGGTCAGTGATCCTGAATATGGGAATGTATGGGTGCCTAACGAAGCTGCGGGCTATCGCCCTTATGCCACCGGCGGGCATTGGGCTATGACCGAGTATGGCAATATGTGGGTATCCGATGCACCTTATGGATGGGCTTGTTATCATTATGGGCGGTGGACATACAATCCCTACTATGGCTGGGTTTGGATACCCGGTCATGAGTGGGCGCCGGCCTGGGTTAGCTGGCGGTCCGGTGGCGGATACTATGGCTGGGCGCCTATGGGCCCTGGTTATAATGCCGGCGGTGTTTACGACTACCCGGAAAATTACTGGGTATTCGTAGGGCCGGGCTACTTATACCAGCCAAATGTATATACCTACTACGAACCCCGTCGTTCGGGCTGGTATGTGAGCAGAACCACCTACATCAACGAAACTTATGTGGACAACAGTTATCATACCACCTATTACTACGGGCCGCGCCGCGAGGTGATCGAGCGGGAGACACACCAGCCCGTGCAGGTATACCGTGTCTCAAATGCACGCACATCAGGTGAGTCGGGAGTGAGAGGAAATGAAGTAACTATGTATCGTCCTGCAGTGAACCGCGAGAGCGAGCACACTGCCCGCCCGGCCAACGTAAGGGAGGCACCGCAGCCGATAGGAAGACCACAGGATATAACGAGGCGGGATGAGCGGCGGCAGCCCGAATTCAGGCAAGAGATGCAAAGGCAAAACCCTGCATCGGAACCATCGGGCAACCGCGGTGGATTTCAGAGAAGCGAATCAAACCAGCAAAGCAACCAGCGGCAGAACATGAACCAACGCCCTTCAAACAGCAGGTTTGAAAACAGCAATAGTGCTCCAAATGGCCAGCCTATGCGCAACCAGCAGAACTACAACCAACAGGAAAATAACAACAGGCCCTATCGCCAGCAGCAGCAGGGCCCGCAGATGAACCGGCAACAAATGCCGCCGCAGGGACAGCCGCAGATGAACCGGCAGCCTCAAAACCAGCAGCAGGGAAACCGGCCTGCGCCACAGGGAACAAAATCTCAATCGAGGCCGCAAACGCAGCCCAGCAACGAAAATAAACGAGGCCGGCAATAACAGCCGGTCAAAAGAAATGGGGCTCAAAGCGGGCCCCATTTCTTTTCTACTATTGGCAACCGCAGTCCACACAAAAAGTTCATGCTTGCTGCATTGCAATAGAAAATGATTGTTAAAAAGTTATTCTATTTTCGCAATTGAATGGCGCAACGCAAAATTCTGATCATTACCAACCGGGTACCTTATCCTTTGAAAGATGGCGGCAACCTGGCAATGAACACGATGATAGAGGGATACCATCGCTCCGGGTGGCAGGTGTGCCTGCTTTCCATGAACACCAGCCGCCATTTCATCCCGCATGAACAATTAAAGGATCTGTTTAAACACTTGCATGCATTTGAATGGGTGGATGTAGACAATAGTTTGAAGTGGCCGGAGATTGTTAAGAATTTTTTACTCAGCCGCCAACCCGAACATGCCGTCCGGTTTTATAAAGAGGATTTCAGCGAAAAACTTAGGGAAATACTTGCATCATTTAACCCCGATGTGGTGCAAGTGGAGAGCGTGTATCTGTCCACCTACTTGCCGGTCATAAAAAAGCATTCATCTGCTGTAACGGTGTTGAGGCTGCACAACGTGGAATACCAGATATGGCAGGGTCTCGCAAAAAAACATACAAACTGGCTAAAGCAAATCTATTTCAATAGCCTGACCGAGCGAATACGAAATTTCGAGAGGGCCGCGTGGACGAAATATGATTTGTTACTACCCATTACTGAAAAGGATGCACACCTGGTAA
This sequence comes from uncultured Flavipsychrobacter sp., assembly GCA_964396625.1. Lineage (GTDB taxonomy): Bacteria > Bacteroidota > Bacteroidia > Chitinophagales > Chitinophagaceae > Nemorincola. The sequence goes on along the minus strand of CAYNGS010000287.1, from coordinate 312 downwards.
GCCGATTGGAAGATATCCACAACATGGTGGTTGCCCCTTTCAGTATAGATATTGAAAACATGAAGCCAGGGAATGATAGTGAGCCCTGGGTTGGCTATCATATCGGGGCTATGGACTGGATCGCAAACCGGGAGGGTATCCGGTGGTTCCTTAATAAGGCGTGGCCCGGGATACACAAGGCTGTTCCTCAGTTTGAGTTTTATTTCGCGGGTAGAAAGATGCCCGAGGAATTTAAGATACTCCACATCGAAGGCGTCCATTGCCTCAGCGAAGTACCCGATGCGGACGCATTCATCGCCGATAAAAAAATAC
>CAYNGS010000286.1:0-4803 GCA_964396625.1 uncultured Flavipsychrobacter sp. | reverse complement strand
ACCAACTTTATGATTTATTTTTGACAGCCAAACCAACATATACGGTTTTGTGTCCGTCTTATAGGCGGAACTAATCTAAAAAATAGTATGAAGCGATTTTCACTTATTGTCATGCTGCTCTCAGTATGTATGGCACAACCCTCTTTTGCGCGCGGCGGATACCACATACATTTAAAAATTCCCGGAATAAAAGATTCTACCGTATACCTTACGCACTATTACGGAAAACCCCTACCCTCTATTTATAAAAGAGATTCTGCACGTATTGATAAGAACGGCAATGCTGAGTTCAAAAGCCACGACTCAACCTTCGTTGGCGGCATTTATATGATGCTGCTTGGCGACCGCAAAACCTATTTTGAGTTTCTGATCAATAATGGCGATGATATCTCCATTACCGCAGAACTGAGTAAGTTGCCGCTGGGACTGAAATTTAAGAACTCGCCGGAAAATGAAGATTTTCAGAAGTACGTGGAGTTTCTGAAAGGATACAGCGACGAGCAACAAGCATTGAAAAAAGAATACGCTGAAGCCAAATCGGCATCAGATACCTCGGCTGTGCGCAGGAAGGCTGTGGCATCATCGAGAAAGCTGACCAATTACCGGCAGGACTATGCCAAGGCGCATCCCGGTACGTTGCTTGCTGCTATATTTAATGCTTTGCAGGTTCCGGAGGTCCCATCGGGCGAGCACCTGCTGGATGATGGCAAGACCAGGGATTCTACATTTGCTTACCGTTATTATAAAGCGCATTTCTGGGATGGTTTTGATTTCCAGGACGACCGGCTGATCCATACTCCGATATATGATGCGAAGATCGATGAGTATATGAATAAGCTGGTACTGCCCTGGCCGGACAGCATGGAGAAAGAAGGAGATATACTCCTTAAAAAATCCAGGGGTACAAAAGATATGTTCAAATACACACTTTGGTGGCTGACACGCTCTGTGGAGAACAGCAAAGTGATGGGTATGGACGAAGTGTTCGTGTATCTCGTAGAGAACTACTATATGAAGGGCGATGCCACGTGGCTCAGCAATGACGAGCTGACGAAGTACCTGGACCGTGCACAGAAAATAGCACCCAATGTGATCGGTAACCTGGCGCCGGAGGTGAAACTGCCGGAAGTGGTGACCAAAAAAGAGGAGAGCCTGCACGCGGTGAAGGGCAATTACACCTTGCTTGTTTTTTACTCGCCCAGCTGCGGCCACTGCCAGCACGAGATACCAGCGCTGGATTCGTTATACAGAACTACATTAAAGAATAAAGGTTTGAAGATCTTTACGGTAGCTACCGAGGGCGAAGAAAAAGCGATCACCGATTTTATTACCAAGAACAAAATTGAGGACTGGACCAACACCTGGGATCATGAGCATGTGGGCGACTGGCGAGGAAAATATGACGTTTATAGCACGCCTACCATATATTTGCTGGACGAAAAGAAGATCATAAGAGGAAAAAGACTGGATCACACAAATATTGCCGGCCTGATAGACATGCTGGATAAGAAAGCAAAAAAGGATAAAAACATAAAATAAAAATCATAAAACAAAACACACACACAATGCGAAAGCTGGTTTTTACCTGCATAGTTTCGGGTATCGGAATTGCGAGCGGCTATGCACAGGCGTTATTCACTTATGGCAATCATTCGGTAACGAAGGAAGAATTTTTAAGGGTTTACAAAAAGAACAGCATTAATAAGAAGCCCGACATGTCTGACACAGCACTGAAGAGCTACCTGGATCTTTATGCACTGTTTAGGATGAAAGTGGCAGAAGCCGACAAGGAAAAATTAGATACTGTGCAGGCTATAGACCGTGAACTGGATAACTACCGCAAGCAGCTTGCAAAGAACTACCTGACAGATGAGCAGGTGACCAACAAGCTGATACACGAGGCTTACGACCGCATGAAGGAAGATGTGCACGTAGCTCATATCATGATCAGTTGTCCTCCCGGGTCGGACACCACAGTTGCGTACCGAAAGGCAGACAGCGTGTATCACTTGCTGGAGAAGAACCCGGAGAGCTTTGGTGCGCTGGCAAAGGAATTTTCTGACGATAAGGGATCCAAAGATAACGGCGGTGACATCGGTTACTTTTCTGCGCTGCAGACGGTATACCAGTTTGAAAACGTAGCTTATACTACCCCGGTCGGCAAGATCTCAGCTCCTTTTCGTACCCAGCTTGGCTACCACATAGTAAAAGTAATAGATAAGCGCACCGACAGGGGCCAGGTGAAGGTGGCACAGATATTGATACAGTCTACAAAGGCAAAGGGAGAAGCATCGCTGGAAGCGGCACATAAGCGTGCAGACAGCGTGGAAGCCATGCTGAAGAACGGCGTACCTTTTGAAGAGCTGGTAACCAAGTATTCCGACGATCAGTTTACAGTAAAAGAAGGTGGTGAAATGAAGCCTTTCGGGGTGGGTAAAATGGTTATGCCATTCGAAACCGCTGCATTTGCGTTGAAGAAACCGGGAGATATATCTGAGCCGGTAAAAACAGACTATGGTTACCACATCATCAAACTGATCGCTAAATATCCTTTACCCTCTTATGATTCTATGGCGCAGCAGATAAAACATAAGGTAGAAAATGATTCGCGTGCACAAACAGCCAGGGATTACTTCTTTGCCAAGGTGAAAGAAAAGAACGGCTTTAAAGAGTTTCCGGCCAACGTGAAGGAAGTATGTGACAAGATCATTTCGTCTTCAGATACCGGCGCTGCCAAAACGGAGGCGCTTAAGCATATGAACAAGCCGGTATTTGTGCTCGGGGGTAAGAACTACCTGCAAAGCGACTTTGCTTCATTCTTTGAGCAGCTCTCGCATGGCCGCATGAACGGACCTAAGAATGCAGTGGTGCATGACGGCTACAGCCTCTATGTAAACAATGTAGTAAACGACTTTGAAGAGCATAAACTGGTGGAAGAGAATCCGGAATTCAAAAACCTGATGGAAGAATACCGCGATGGTATCATGCTGTTTGAGCTCATGGACAGAAATGTATGGAGCAAGGCTGCACACGACTCTGCGGGATTGAAGGCTTTTTATGAGACCCATAAAGGCAAGTATATGTGGGAAGCCGGTTTTGAAGGTGCTGTTTACAAATTCAAAACAAAGGCATTGCTCGACTCTGGCGTAATGATGCTGCAGGGCGGAAACACAACTGACGAGCAAATGATAAAAGCAATGAACTCGCAGTCAAGGCCTGACGGCGTGACCATTCAGCGCGGGCGTTATGAGTTCTCTCATTTCAAGGACGCAACACAGGCGGAGCTGGTTAAGAACAAAATGAAGATCATGTCGACACCTGGCGGACCCAATGAAGTAGTGTATGCCAAGGAAGTGTATACAACCCCCGGCCAGAAATCGCTGGACGAAGCGCGCGGGTATGTGGTAGCCGAATACCAGGACTACCTGGAGAAACAATGGAACGAAAAAATGCGCAAGGAGTACCCACTCAAGGTGAACCAAACCGTGTTTAAGAGCATGGTGAAAAAATAATGCAGTTTGTATGATATACGGGCCCCTGACCACAAAGGTCGGGGGCTTTTTATTTGGCCACAGTCGCGCGTGCCGCTTTACTTTTTCTTTTTAGCGAACAGACCTTCCATGTCTCTCGAATTATAGAACTGCCGCGCCGCCGGGCTGAAGGCATGGCCTGCCTGCCATTGCAGGAACCGGGCGATATCGCCTTCGTGAAACTGATTCCACGCATCATACTGTACCCTGCTCTCGGCATTTCCGAAAAGCCATTCGTTGTATATGTCGAAGTGTCCGCTTCTCACAAGATCGTCGTGGTAAGAAAACAATGAAAACGGATACTTGTTTCCGTATTGCGAAAACCACTCCATCAGGAAACGGGTGCGCACCATAGTGAGCGTTTCCGTTGTTATCCCGTCGCTGACTACCGGGGTTAGTGCGGTGTATATTTTCATTACCGCATCTTCAAAAGTCTTCGCATCGGGCTTCGGCCTGGTATGTCCGTATTCCGGCACATCGTTGGCCACAATGTTGTCGAACATTTTACGATAGCCCGTGTACAGCTTATTTTTCACGGCGTCATCTTTCGACGTATCATGTTTCATGTCGAGGAACTCCTCTGCATAGATCAGCCCCCACAAAACTGTTTCTGTACTGAGGTAAGCAAGTGCCGCTTCGTAATAGTTCTGTGCAAATGCAGGGTCCTGCTCAATTCCGTCGAGCCACGCATTCAGCGCATCCTCTCGCTTATTTTCATCTGCATATTCTTTACCCGACTCACCATACAACAAGCCGGACGCGGGAAACAGAGAGATACCGTTTTTAAGTGTTCGCCGCGCTTCCTTTCTCTTCTGCCCTGCAGCCTGGCTGGCTGCCAGCAACTGGTAGCATTCTGCATCTGCGTCTTTTGATGTAAACAAGCCGGAAAGCGTATGCTCAGCTTCGCTGTAGTCTGCCGACAGATACTGGCACCTTCCCAATTCTTTATACAAAACTGTTTTAGCAGGCGCCAGCAATATGGCCTGCTTGTATGTGGTTATCGCATCTTTGAGGTCACCTGCCAATGCGTATTCGCGGGCGTGCGCATACATCTGTTCCACTTCCGGCGATGGCCACAGTTCCTGCGCGATCGCCGGCATGGAAAACAAAATCAGCAACATATGCAGGTACAATTTTTGTACGGAGATATCCATAAGCAGCAAAAATAAACTTTACGGTTGCACATTCACACATTGCTGCAGCCGGTCACATTAATTCAACATTTCTGTAACTTACGGCTTTATACTGCAATGGGAACTATTAAGAACATAGG
>CAYNGS010000285.1:2015-4805 GCA_964396625.1 uncultured Flavipsychrobacter sp. | reverse complement strand
TTAGTATTGTTTTTTGAAACAGAACAGGGTAAATACCTTAAAAATCTGCTTATAGGCCTTGGAGCCTCTGTTGTATTGTTGGGTGCGCTTTTTAAGATCCAGCACTGGGCTGGCGGAACTACCATGCTTACTATAGGAATGTGTACAGAGGCGTTCATCTTCGCGATGCTCGGTATCATTCCTCCACATAAAGACTATTACTGGGAGCGGTTTTACCCGAATATCACGGAGAGCCCGCATGCTGAGGCTTACCGCAAGGGTGTGAAGCTGGAATCTATAGCTAAGCCCGGTGAGCCACCAACAAAGTCGCTTGACAGGATGCTTGAAGAAGCACAGATCAATACTCCGAACCTGAAGCGGCTCAATGAGAATTTCCAGAATTTTAATAAAGCCGTTGACCAGATAAAGGATATGTCTGAGGTTACCTCGGCCACTGCAACTTATTCGCAGAGTGCGCGTGAAGCGGCTGATGCACTCGGCCAGATGAAGAGCACTTTCATCGGTGCGTCTAAGACAATGAGCGCCTTTAACGAAGCAGCAGAAGACACTGCTAAATTCCATGACCAGGTAGTAGTACTGTCGAGGAACCTGGGTACGCTGAACCAGATATATGAAGTGGAATTGTCTGATGCGAATAACCACCTGAAGGCAATGAACAAATTTTACAGCAGCCTCGTTAATGCATCTGACGCGATGGCTTCGAGCGCAATGGACGCTACCAGCGCGAAAGAGCAGATCGGCTTGCTTGCCAAGAACCTGACTGTGCTGAACCAGGTATATGGTAACATGTTGTCTGCAATGCAAGGCCGCTAAGATTTGAAGTAAACAAACATTAACTATTCATAGTAAAAGCTAAATATGTCTATACCTAAGGAGCCGCGGCAGATAATGATCAACCTGATGTATCTGGTGTTGACTGCACTGTTGGCGCTTAACGTATCTAATGAGATACTCAATGCGTTTAAAACCTTGAGCGTTAGTATTGATAAGTCGAATAAATCAATAGATCAGAAGAACACTGATGTTTATAATGCGATACTGGAGAATGAAAAGGCGCCCGGCCAGGCCGATAAGGTAAAGCCTTACCGTGAAAAGGCCGACCTGGTGAAGAAGGAAGCCGATGAAATGGTCGAGTATCTCAATACCTGGAAGAAAAGAATAACAATTGAAGCAGGTGGTTATACCAAGGAGGGTGAGGATACTGCGTTCCCTGCCAGACTTGATAATATTGATGCAACTACTTCATTGCTTGTTGAGAAGAAAGGTGGTGATACGATGAAGGCGAAGATAACCGCGCTGCGTGAGTACATGCTTAGCCAGGTTCGTCCGCAGGATACCAGCGGTATCAGCCCGTTGATGCCTTTGAGGGTAGTGCCTGCGAAGAAAAATGACCATAACCCCAAAGGTGACTGGAATATCGAGAACTTTGAGCACATGCCTGCTATCGCAGCCATAGCCTTGTTTTCCAAATTCCAGAATGACGTAAGGAGCAGTGAAGCCCTTGTACTTAATAAGCTCTTTGAAGAAGCGCACTTAAAGGATATCAAGTTTGATACGATCGCGGCTGTGGCTGTGCCAAAGACGAGCTATGCGCTGGAAGGCGACAAGATCGAGGCTTCGATACTGCTTGCAGCATTTAACAAAGCGCAGAAGCCTGAAATAAAGGGCCTTGCAGGTGGTGGTTCTACCAAGCCGGCTGTGAACGGTGTGATACCCTGGGAAACAGTTGCTCATGGTACCGGCTTACAGACCGTGCGCGGCCGCATAGAACTGCAGACAGAAAATGGCCCGATATCGAGAGACTGGAAATTTGATTACACCATCGGTACTACCGGTGCTTCCATGCAGTTGGATAAGATGAACGTGTTTTACATCGGTGTGGACAACCCTGTTACAGTTGCAGCAGCCGGCTATTCTGTTGAGGATGTATCACTGTCTATACCCGGCGCGACTATTACCGGTGGTAAAGGGCACTATGTGATCAGAGTTGAGAAACCAGATCCGAAGCTGGAAGTATCGATAAATGCGAAGACGCACGAAGGACCGATAAAGAAAGTGGGGGGTATGCTGGTGCGTGTTAAACGTATCCCGAACCCGATAGCTAAGTTGAATGGCCAGACCGGCGGTGGTATGAATGCGGCGCTGTTCCGCGCGCTGATAGGCCCCGCAGCGGTGCTTGAGAATTTCGAATTCGATGCGAGGTTCACCATCGTAAGCTTTTCGTTCATGATGCTGCCTAAGGGCAAGGACCTTATCGGACCTTACCCGGTTACTAACCGTGGTGGCGGCAGGTTTACGGACAGTAAGGACATCACGAAAGCGCAGTCGCTGGCGAGAGCAGGTGACAGGATATTCATTGATGATATAAAGGCCGTAGGTCCTGACGGGCAGACGAGAACATTGCAAGGCATATTTTTTACTTTGAATTAGTGACTTAGTACCATTAAATAACTTTAATTAACAAAAAACAGAAGGATATGAACATCCTGAATTCATACAGGTCGATGGCTGCAATAGTGTTATTATTTGCAGGCAGCACTGCATTCGCTCAGCCGGGGGCAGCCAAGGACGAACCATTGCCGGGTGGCGATAAGTTTGTGAATAAAGACTGGATGCCATCGCGTACCAATGACGGCGCTTATGACCGCGTGCCCCATTACAGCACACCTATACCCTGGCAGCCGATCCGTGAAGCAGACATTCTCTGGAAGAAACGCGTATGGCGCGAGATCGATACCCGCGAAAAACAAAACATAGGAATCACCAACCAAAAAAGAAAAGTACAGGTTG
>CAYNGS010000285.1:0-2005 GCA_964396625.1 uncultured Flavipsychrobacter sp. | reverse complement strand
GAGAAGCAAAACGTTGGTTTCCGCTATGCAGGCGATGAAAATACCGGTGGTGGTATGTTCATAGAAATCCTGATAGACGCCATTAAAAGAGGCAAGATAAAGGCCTACAAGACTTTTGATGACCGTTTCACTACTTACATGACGAAGGATGATATCATGGAGACAATAGCCGGAAAAGTGGACACACAGGTGATCACTGACCCTGTTACCGGAACGGAAGTAACCAAGTACATCAACCACGATTTTGACCCGGAAAGAATTACGAAGTACCGTATCAAGGAAGACTGGATATTTGACCGTAATCAGGGGCAGATGGTGGTGAGGATCGTAGGCTTAGCTCCTATCCGCGACATCGTTGGTGATGATGGTGTGTACCGTGGTTCCCAGGCTATGTTCTGGCTGTATTATCCGGATATACGTGGCCTGCTGGCACAGTATGAAGTGTTTAACCCGCTCAACGACATTGCACGTTATACCTGGGACGAATTTTTTGAAAGCCGCCAGTTCTCGAGCAAGATCACAAAGGTTAGCAGCCCGTTCGTAAACGAGAAGTTTGCTGATCACCTGTCTCCCATGGAGTCTTTGTACGAAAGCCAGCACTCTGCTGATGAAATATTCAACAAGGAGCATGATATGTGGGTGTACTAGTCGCTAAGACTGGCACGCAAGAACATGAGAAATGGTTGAATAATTGACTGGTTGAAAGGAATATACATAGTAAAAATATTTAGCCCCGATCATTTCGGGGCTTTTTTTTAAAGATTTAGTCCCTTATCTGGTCATAAATTTTAGTTGATGACGAAAATTGAAAAACCGGTATTAGAAGTATGTTTATCGCCAGCGCTGCTGCATCTGTATAATACAGCAGGCTCGGTGGTTGTTATCATAGATATTTTCAGAGCTACATCTACCATTACAGCTGCGCTGCATAATGGCGCGAAATGTGTGATACCGGTAGCGTCTGTGGCAGAGTGCATATCGATAGGGGAACACCTTCCCGGCGCTATCACGGCCGGAGAAAGGGACGGGAAAGTGGCGGCAGGCCTGCAATACGGCAACTCACCGGCTGAATACCCGCCGGAATTCATAGAAGGTAAGACGCTGGTGCTGACGACGACCAATGGCACGCGGCTGCTGCATATGATCGAAGGCGCGTCGGAGATCGTGATCGGCTCATTTCTGAATCTGAAGGCTGTCTGCGCGTTCCTGCTGGCGAAGAAGAAGAATGTGCTGCTTGCTTGCGCATCATGGAAGGACCGCTTCAACCTGGAGGATACCCTGTTTGCGGGCGCCGTAGTGAGCGCAATACAGCATGAGTTTGAGGTGAATTGCGACAGTGCCCGTGCGGCCAGGCATCTTTATGACAGATCGGGCGGGAATTTCATAGAATTTCTCAGAGACAGTTCGCATTACCGCCGGCTTTCGGCGTATGGTCTTGAGGCCGACATGGCCTATTGCGCAACGCCTGATCTTCACCCCGTTGTGCCTTACCTGGCGGGCCGTGAGATCGTAATTGACCATGCCGGATAACATACAGGCAGGTTACCTTGTTATTAAAAATAAGGGGCAATACAACGAGATTGTTGATTTTTTTGCCTAATTTTCGCCCTAATTTAGAAAAGCTATTTCATATGAAAGCAGGTTTATACTTATCGAAGCTGATTATTTTCTCAATTGTGCTGTTCGGCCTTAGCGTCAACGCGATTTCCCAAACTGTAACGTATAATTTTACGGGCGACATACAAAGCTTTGTAGTGCCGGCAAATGTGACGACCATTAGTATTGCAGCGAGTGGGGCGCAAGGAGGAAACGGTGTCGGTACCGGCGGCCGGGGCGCGATCATGAGTGGCGTCTTTACGGTGGTGCCAGGTCATCTTTTAAATGTTTTAGTTGGCGAACAACCTGTTGCCGGAGCAAATACGGGCGGCGGCGGTGGTGGTTCATTCGTATGGGATGTAACTGCAGGTAATGTATTGCTGATCGCTGCCGGCGGCGGCGGCGGCGG
>CAYNGS010000284.1:0-4818 GCA_964396625.1 uncultured Flavipsychrobacter sp. | reverse complement strand
TGTTGTGTTCTATGATGCCATTGTTTGCTATATTATTTAACCTGTTCTCGTCGCGCAAGGATCATTTCAATGCCACCATAGGGCTGGGGCTTGTGTTTGGGGTGTGCGGTGTGGGGCTTATATTCCGGCACAATATAGCGGAACTGACCAAGCCCACCTATCTGGTCGGTATCTTCTGCACCCTCTTCGCCACCTGCGGCTGGGCGCTGGGCAGCATTGTCAACCGGAAGAAGACAAACTCAGTTAATGCCTTCCTCGATTCGGGAATGCAATTACTGTTTGGTGGCATATTTATGCTGATCATCAGCCCGGTAGTTGATGACTATACAGGCTTCCGGTTATGGAACACAAGCGGGATCATCTCGCTCGTTTACCTGATCATTTTTGGTTCGGCGCTCGCATACGCGGCTTATATGTATGCACTGAGCGCATTGCCGGTGGGCATTGCGACCCTTTACGCATATGTAAATCCGCTGATCGCAGTGATAGCAGGTTATCTTTTTCTTAGTGAAGAACTCAATATTTATACAGGATTGGCATTTGTTTCCATTGCCATCAGTGTGTACCTGATGAACAAGGGATACAGGAAACAACACCAGGCAGCGTCAACAATTGCAGATGCTTTCCCAGAGAGCGCACCTGCAGAATCATAAACAATTAAAATCAAATTGTATGGAACATCCCATTTCAGTTACCACGCAGGCAGAAAGAAAAGTGACAGATACCAAATCTGTACCCTTTGGTAAGATCCCCACGGAGCACATGTTTGTAGCCGAATACAAAAATGGCTGCTGGCAGAACGCCCAGGTAGTACCCTTTCATGATCTTACGCTGAGCCCACTGTCGCTGTGCCTGCATTATGGCCAAACGGTATTTGAAGGCATGAAAGCGTTCGCGATGCAGGACGGCCGGATAAATATCTTTCGTATAGAAAAACATTATGAGCGGTTCACAAAATCGCTGTACCGGATGTGCATGCCACATGTGCCTAAAAAGTTGTTTGCCGATGCGATTAAGGAAATAGTGAAAATTGATGCAGACTGGGTACCGAAAGAGGACGACGGCGCCTTATACATCCGCCCGTTCATGATAGCTACTGAAAACAGGATAGGTGTTAAAGTGTCTGATGAGTACCTGTTTATGATCGTTTGCAGCACGGCATTTCAGTACTACTCAAAGCCACTGAAAGTAAAGGTCGAGACCACTTATGTAAGAGCAGCCAACGGCGGTACCGGCATAGCCAAATGCGGCGGCAACTATGGCGGTGCATTCTTCCCTACCAACCTGGCCCGCGAGGCGGGATACGACCAGGTGCTATGGACAGACGCTGCTCATCACGAATTCATTGAAGAATCCGGGACTATGAACGTAATGTTTTACATAGACAATGTATTGATAACACCGGAGCTATCGGGAACGATACTGGACGGTGTAACCCGCGATTCGCTGCTGACCATAGCGCGAGAGAAAGGAATTAAGATTGAAGAAAGACAGATAAGCTATCGTGAACTGATCCGTGATTTCGAGAACGGCAAACGTGTTGAGGCGTTTGGTGCGGGAACGGCGGCCGTGATCGCGCCTATTGAAACCATTGCCATCGGGCATAAAGAATACAAATGCAACACGGAGCCAGACGCGCTGATGTACGAGTTGCAGCAGGAACTGTTTAAGATACGCAAAGGGCTGGCGCCGGATACACACGGGTGGAACAACATTATCTGATATAGCGCATGGAGCACATGGAGCCTGTAACTATAGACCACGAGGGGTACATGATCACGACAGACAAAAGCCTTATGAACCTACATGATATTCATAAGTGGCTTTCGGAGGTCTCTTACTGGAATAAGAACGTCAAGTTCGAAACCGTGAGGACGGCGTTTGACCATTCATTTTGCGTCGGTATTTTGCATAGAGGACACCAGGTAGGTTATGCCAGGCTGATAACGGACTACGCCATATTTGCGTACCTCGCAGACGTATATATTCTGGAGGAACACCGGGGAAAGGGACTGGCAAAAGCAATGCTGCAGGTGTTGCTGGGGTTTGAATGGGTCAAAGGCTTGCGGGGTATAAAACTCGCCACCACCGACGCTCACGAACTGTACCGTCAATTTGGATTTGGAGCATGCGCTCACCCGGAGCGAATAATGGAGATAAGCAGAAGCCCGTGGCCGTGAGCGTGCCGGTTAGGGGCTTCGGGCAAATGAGATCAAATAATTCCTGTTCACATAAATCATCAGGCGATAATTAACGGCAACACGGCCGGCCTGAGGTAAAAACAATACGAGGCCCCCCGAGGGTTTAGCACTATGATACAATATTTAGACAGTGCAAAGCGCCAGTTTATGATGTACAAGCAACTGGCAGAAAAGGCGTTGGTTCAGATCGACGATAAAGACCTTACATGGCAAGCCAATGAGGACAGTAACAGTATTGTCACCATCGTTAAACATATGTGGGGCAATATGCTCAGCCGCTGGACCGACTTCATGACCACTGATGGTGAAAAGCCCTGGCGAAAAAGGGATGCCGAATTTGAGAATGAACAAATGGACCGGGCTACCCTGATGAAAATGTGGGAGGATGGCTGGCAGTGCGTCTTCAGGGCGCTTGATGCGATCACGGATGACGACCTTGAAAAGATCGTGTACATACGCAATGAGGGTCACACGGTGCTGGAAGCTATAAACAGGCAGATAGCCCACTACTGCTACCACGTAGGCCAGATAGTGTATATCTCAAAACTTCGTACTACCAAAGAATGGGTAAGCATGACCATCCCGCTCAATAAATCGAACGATTACAACGCCGCCAAGTTCGGGCAGGAAAAGGCGAAACGGAATTTTACCGATGACTTTATCGATAAAAAATAACCCGCCGGTGGCGGGTTATCCGTGAGTAATGACAAAGCCTGTTATTCTTCCGTCTTTTTATTGAGCCAATATTTTTTTTCTATAAGAAATGAAACTACCAAACCTAATCCGCCGCCCATAGCGATCAGCGCAAAATAGATAGCGGGGTTACGATTGTCATCCGGTATATCCTGTCCATTGAGGTGCCTTACAATATCTCCGTGATGTAACACTTGCTCATCCAGGATGTAAGCAAAAAGCAGCCCCAGACCCGCACCGATCAGCAGCAGCCCATACTTAAGATATATGAACGGGCGCGGTCCGGACTTGTTAAGACGTGGGTTCAGGCCTTTTTCGATAAGCGCCATATTCTCCCTGCTCCTGATGTATACAATACCAAATATCATGGCAAACATACCCGTCATAATTATTATTGGTATCAGCTCTTTTAATGCGTCTCTCATAATTATAAGTTTTTTGAATTTTGAAAAAGCGTGTTGCTATCAACTAAGACGACAGGGTTTGGCATCAGGTTACAGATTTTCAGTAATTTTCTGAAAATAGTTTTGTAACCCATTAGCCGGAATAGGCGTCTTATATACTACATGCACGGGCAGTCAGACGACATTGCTGTTATCCAATTGGTGTTGCAGGGGCAGCAATCGGCCTATGGTGTACTTGTTGAGAAGTATCAGCAGTACGTATTTACGCTGGTAATGCGGCATGTGAATAACCGTGAACTGGCCGAAGAGCTGGCCCAGGATGTGTTTGTAAAAGCCTATAAATACCTTGCCGATTTCAGAGGCACCAGCAAATTCAGCACATGGTTGTTCACTATCGTTAACACAACGTGCCTGTCGCACCACAGAAAGAAAAAAGATGGAGTGATATTACTGGAAGAAGAAAAGATAGTAGCCATTGCCGATAACCATTCCGGAGTACACCCCTCTCCGGATCACGAAAAGGCGACAACCAGAATACTGATCGGCAACGCTATGAAATATATACCGGAGCAGGATGCGCAGATACTGACGTTATTTTACCTTGCCGAGCAATCGGCCGATGAGATAGGGACCATTTTAGGGTTGACCACAAGCAATGTGAAAGTCAGGCTGTTCAGGGCAAGGTTAAAGCTGAAGGAGGTATTGGAGAAACGGTATAGCAAGGAGTTTATCGTGCAATAATTTTTGTAGTTTTAATTTTCATTTATGAAGGAAGAAGAAATTGAATTTCAGATCTGGCAGTATATCGATGGTACCTGCACCGGCACCGAGCACGATCGTATTGCAGCGCTGATTGTGACCGATGCTGCCTGGAAGCGGAAACATAAAGAATTGGCTGCTCTGAATGAAAGCCTGTCGGAGACGTTTGAGGCTGAAGTACCATCAATGCGGTTTAGTAAAAATGTAATGGATCGGATAGCCACTACTCCTCTTGCGCGGCCCTCAAAAAAATATATTAACCTTGGTGTTATCAGAAGTATCACTGTGCTTTTCGCCGCGGCATTTGCGTTGATACTTGTCTGTGTTATCGTAGCTGCGAAGCAAAACAGCCCGGCTACCAGTAGTTTTTCCAGGCTAAATGCTGTGCGGTTTGATTTAGCTGCGTTGCTAAATAGCCCGATGTTCAACCTGTTGATAGCGTTGAATATTGTATTGGCGCTTGTGTTCCTCGATGCTGTGATCCGGCGCAGATTCACCGGGCATTAGTTGATCAGGGCAAGATCAAAATCTTCCATACTTTTTATTTTGCCATCAGCAAGGGCGAAACGCGGATCATCAAAATGCAATTCGTCTGGCACAACGATCACCTTCATTCTGGCAGCCTTGCCGGCTACCATACCATTTACTGAATCTTCCAAAACCAAACACTCGCCCGGCTTGGCTTTCAGTAAAGCTGCACAATGCAGGAAAACGGCAGGGTGTGGCTTGCCAAGTTCCACAGCATCGGCAGATGTAATAAC
>CAYNGS010000283.1:0-4818 GCA_964396625.1 uncultured Flavipsychrobacter sp. | reverse complement strand
TGGCGGTGTTACTGCTGTTGGTAACACAGTTAATATTGAAGGCCCTGTGCCGTTTCTCCTCTGCCGGGTACACGTCGCCGCTGATACGCAGGTTCATATTCATAGGCATACCTGTATAAGGTACTAACTGCGGGTAGAGTATGTAAAGCCTGTAGAGCCATTCGTTTTGAGATGCTTCATTTTTTAATTCCCTGGCACACTCTGCTTCTGCCTGGTAAACGCGTGCTGTAAAAAGCCGCTCATAATCTGCATCTGTGTTAGGGTCGCGCAGCAGCTTATCCAGTGCAGGTTTTGCTTCGCTGTATTTTCCCTGCTGCATCTTCAACCGGGTTGCAAACAGCTCAAAATATTTCCGGATATACTGCCGGTTGTCGGTCTCGGCTTCTTTCTGAAACCGTTTTATGAAATATTGTGTGCTGAAATCATGCACAAGGTACCATATCTCATCCCACGATACCGTGCTCTCTGTTGAGAACAGCTTGTAGATCACGCGGTCGCGCTCTGGGTTCTGAGCAAACTGGTTGATGATGAGAAATTGCTGCAGGTATTTTTCGCCCAGCTTGCGCGCCATATCCAGCAGCACATTGGGGTTGTACCACCAGTTGCTATGCTCAAACTGGTCCATCTGCCAGGCCTGTTCTTTGTTTATCAGTTTTATAAGCTGAATACTGAAATCATAATGGCTCTGGCCAAGCGTTGTTCCTATATGCAGTTCTTTAAAACCCGCAGCCTTGTCGATATAGCGGTTTGCTTCGCTCACCTGGCCGTCGTATAGCATACACCGGGCCAGGGCTATGTTATACCAGCCATAGCCGGGAGTGGAACCGGCTGCCTTTATCATGTCCCGGGCCAGCAGTGCGCCGGTCTTTGGCTGCGCTTTATATATGTCGAGTATGGTGCTGTAGTAGGCCCACTCCTGCAGCCGCTTGTCGCTGGCATCCTGCATGGACGCGAGTTTATACTCGGCTTCTGCTGTTCTGAAGTCGCCGCAGATGCTGCGGAAATTCGCATAGTTGTTATGTGGCAACCGTCCGCCTGTGCGCATCAGGTTGAAGTAATACATAGCCGAGTCAATATTAAAAGAATAGCTGTAGAGGATGTTTTTATAGTGGTATACGCTCATTTTTTCATTCTGCTCGTAGCCGGGAAAGTACTGCGCCAGCGGCGCATTGATCGCCTTATTTTTCTCTATCAGCATCATGCTGGTGTCGAGGTAGCGGTTGGCGAGTTTTTCGTTTTCGTCTATCGAGTTTTTCAGGAAGGCGTATTTGGAACTCGTGTAAAACCTGTTTCTGTGCACCGTCCAGGCGAGGTAATTATAAGAGTCCATAGACAGGTGCATCTGGAACTTCCACTTCAGCGTGCGACGCAGCAGGGCATATACCTTATCTGGCTGGTCTGTATTGCTGTAGCACTGCACCAGGTAGTAGGCAATGATCGTATAGTCAGGTCTAATTATTCTTATAGGGTAGTAGGTGAGAATATTGTCGGTACGCGTGGCGAGGGCAGCAGCATAGTCGTGTTCAAGGAGGTTCAGCGCGCGTTCCAACGGCACGGCGGCATTTTTGTACCCGAGGTAGTCGGCAGCATGTTCATATTTGTATTCGCCTTCCAGCATCCATCCCACATAGTAGGTGCTGTCGATTCGCTTGAACTCGCGCGACCGGGGCAGCATGTCTTCCGGCTGAATTCCGCTTGCACGCTTCGCATCTATGTCCATGTAGCGCTGCACCATCTTACTTTCAGGGTGGGGCGGCCACAGCGGCCTGGGTATCTCCTGAGGCTTGGGTTGCGCGTGTGCGTTTTGAGCAAAAGAGACATCTGCATAAAGCACTAAAGCCAATATGCCATAAAAAACGAGTGCCTTATTAAACCTGGAATTCAAAGATTAACAATTATAACTGTCCATTATTCACTTTACTGGTAAAGCTTCAGCTTTGCAAGACGCTCTGTTTCTTTATTGATAATGCTGTCAATGGCTTTTAATTTTCCATCCTTGTTGCGATAAACGAGACGATGCTCCAGGACCACGCGGGCGAGGTCTTTCACATCGTCTTCTATCACGTAGGTACGTCCCTTTACAAGGGCAAATGCCCGGAGGCATTTCAGGAACGCAATGCCGCTGCGTGTGGACGCCCCGAGCGAAATATCCTGGTGCTCCCGCGTGGCCCGAACGATATTGCTGACGGCCTTCAGTATCTCTTCATGCACAAATACCTCGCCGGCCATTGCCTGTAGCGCCAATATATCTTTCATGCTCAGCACCTGCTCAAGGTCGATGAGATTTTGTGCAATGTTCAGGTACTCGCGATAGATGTTCATTTCGGTTTCTTCATCTACATATCCAAACTGTATCTTCATATAGAAACGATCAAGCTGGGCCGCAGGTAATGGGTAAGTGCCCTCCATCTCTATTGGGTTTTGTGTGGCAATGGAGAAGAAAAGCCGTTCTAATTTAAGCGTAGTATCTCCCACTGTTATCTGCTGCTCGGCCATTGCCTCCAATAGGGCGCTTTGCACCTTGGGAGAAGCACGGTTTATTTCATCAGCAAGCAATACATTACAAAATAATGGACCTTTTTTAAAGACAAATTCCTTGTGCACATCATCGAAAATATGGGTGCCGATGAGGTCCATGGGCAGCAGGTCAGGGGTAAACTGAATACGTTTGAACACCACATGTTCCCCTTCCCGCTCTCCGCTGATGCACTGTGCCAGGGTGCGTGCCAGGACGGTTTTGCCTGTTCCCGGATTATCTTCCATTAAGATATGCCCGCCTGCCAGCAGACAGCTGATAACCAACTCTATCTGTTTGCGCTTACCACGAATTACTTTTTCGATGTGTCCTACCAATTGCTGAATCGCGAGGCTGGAATCCAAACTAACCGGTTCTGATACAGGATCGATCATAAATATTTCTTTATACAATTTTACATATTAATAACGTAGTAAAATAATGCCGCGTTGTAATTTTTTGTGAAATTGGCATGAAATAACTGGCAGGCCGCTTCCCTATCCCGTTCAGGCTCATAGATGAGCAATTATTTGTTAATTTAGCCTCCATATTATGATCTACAGAAGTAAAGCGCCATTACGAATAGGCCTTGCCGGGGGCGGAACGGATGTCAGCCCGTATTGCGACTTATACGGCGGGGCTATACTTAATGCCACGATCTCACTTTACGCGTATGCTACCATAGAACCGATAGCTGTGCCGGAAATAATTATAGAAGCGCTGGACAGGAACGAAAGCATATCATACACGAAGAGCGATGAACTGCCGATCGATGGTGTTCTTGATCTCGCCGCCGGCGCTTATAACCACATTGTCAGAAAATACGGCCCCGTCCCATCGGGTTTCAGGCTTACAACAGTGGTCGATGCGCCTGCCGGCTCCGGCCTGGGTAGCTCATCTACCCTGATGGTGGCCATCATCGGCGTGTTTGCCGAATGGTTGAACCTGCCTCTTGGCGAATATGATATCGCGCAGATGGCGTATGACGTGGAGCGCGTGGAACTGGCAATGGCCGGTGGAAAACAGGATCAGTATGCAGCGACTTTTGGCGGAGTGAACTTTATGGAGTTCTATGATGGCAACAAGGTGATCGTAAATCCTCTGCGTATAAAGCAGGAGTACTTATTCGAGCTGGAAAATAATCTGCTGCTTTATTTCACTGCCACCAGCAGGCTTTCTTCCACTATCATAGCGGCACAAAGCAAGAATGTGACCGAGAAAAATCAGACGTCCATCGATGCCATGCACCGCCTGAAAGAGCAGGCGCTGATGATGAAGGAGGCGTTGCTGAAAGGAAATATTCACGAAATAGGCGGGATATTGGATTATGGCTTCCGGTACAAAAAACAAATGGCGAAGGGTATTTCCAATGATTCAATGGATGAGATATATGAAGCGGCGTTGAAAGCAGGCGCCACTGGCGGCAAGATTTCCGGTGCCGGGGGTGGCGGCTTTATGATGTTCTATTGCCCGGCAAATACCAGGTATGAGGTAAAAAAAGCGCTCCAGCCGTTTGGGGGCAACTTTAGCCCATACCAGTTCACAGAAAGAGGATTGTTTACCTGGAGTATTTAAAATGGAAGCGATAATTTTAGCAGGAGGTTTCGGAACAAGGTTGCAGGGGGTCATTGGCGCTTATCCCAAGTGTATGGCACCGGTGAACGGCAAACCCTTCCTTTCTTATCTGTTCGAATACCTGACGCAACAAAGATGTACAAGAGCAATTTTGTCGCTGGGTTATAAACATAAGGTAGTGACCGACTGGCTTGAGTCTCAGGATCTTTTTTTCGAGTTGGATTGTGTCATTGAGCAGGAGCCCCTGGGAACCGGCGGCGGTATACTTGCAGCAATTGAGGAAGCGGAAACCGATGATGTGGCAATATTGAACGGAGATACTATGTTTAAAGTTGACCTGCGTGAGCAGATCGCTTTTCACCGGGATAGGAAAGCCGAAACAACGCTTGCATTGAAGAAAATGCATCAATTCGACCGGTATGGGATCGTGCATACGGATGCCTCAGGTGTTATAACGTCTTTCGAAGAGAAACAGTACCGTGAGGAAGGTCTGATAAATGGTGGGGTGTACATCGTAAACAGGGAGGCGTTCCTGGCCAGGCAGTTGCCCGAAAAGTTTTCGTTCGAGAAAGATTACCTCGAGCGTTTTGCTGATAAGAAGAAGTTTTACGGTTATGTTGCGGACAGTTACTTTATTGACATCGGCATACCCGTAGATTACAACGCCGCACAGGAAGACTTTAAAACCATATTCCTGTGATGCTGCCAGTCAGGGGACGACTTTAATA
>CAYNGS010000282.1:0-4828 GCA_964396625.1 uncultured Flavipsychrobacter sp. | reverse complement strand
CATGCCAGCAATATACCCTACCTGGACCGGAACATGGGAATGGTCTTCATAATATGGGACCGCATGTTTGGCACGTTTACCGAGGAGATGCCGGAAGAAAAACCGCATTACGGCATAACCAGGCCGATAGAAAAACCGTTTCACCCGGTGCATATAATTATGCACGAATGGAAGGAAATAGGCCGCGACCTGAAGAAAAGCGCGGCACTAAAGGATAAGCTAAAATATCTGTTTAACGCGCCTGGATGGAGCCATGATGGCAGCACAAAAACATCGAAGGAATTGCAGAAAGACTGGCGGGGTAAACCAAGCTAAGCTACAGCCCACCCATTTTGGTGATCTTCTTATATTCGGCATCTGTGACCCTGCCCACTGACAGGCGCCCCAGCCTTACGAGATCCATGTTTTCGAACGCCTTGTCTGCCTTCAGGTCTGCAAGACCAACCGGTTTTGGCAGAGCTTTGATGGGCTTCAGTTCCACCACTACCCAATTAGGGTCATCGGTCGTAGGGTCCTGGTATGCTTCTTTCACAACTTCAGCAATGCCGACAATGGCAAGGCCCTCGTTGCTGTGATAAAAAAACACCTGGTCGCCCTTCTTCATGGCCTCGAGGTTGTTGCGGGCAGCGAAGTTGCGCACACCATCCCAAAAGGTTTTTTTGTCTTTTACGAGCTGATCCCAGCTATATTTATTGGGTTCTGATTTTACGAGCCAATAGTTCATGACGTCAAAAAATTAAAAAAGTGAGGAGCAAAAAAATGAAAAATACCCGCCGTCTGCATCAACGCCCTGCGCAAATGTAAATAATCTGTTTTAAACAATTAGTTGGTGACCTCAATAGGATAGGAAACGCCGGGCGTGGGTATGTATACCATGCAGCATGCACAGTTCTGCTCCTCTGGGTAGATGACCTTAAAACTGATCGTATCGCCTTCAACATGATTACCGAACTGGCACGGATTGGCAACCTTGAATACGTGCGTATAAACGGGATAAGCCGTGTTGCCGCTGTCGATCCAGCTTGCCTGGCCTAAGTAGGACGGACCAAGGGTTTGTATTACGTCAAGGCAGCAGATATTATGAATCACAATGCCTCTGTAAACCGTGGCACCGGTGGTGGTAGCGGTATTACGCGGAATACCCTTATTGCAGGCCGCGCCCAGAAGGCCAACGATGATCAAACAAAAGAATAGCACGTTTTTCATAATCGTCATTTTTAAAGTCTACTTGTCTCTTACCAACAAATAGTTGGCAAGGTCGCGCAGGGGTTGTTTCCGTTTTGAAGGAATGGCCACATCCTCGAGACAATCGAATGCGAGCTTTGAATAGCGCGTAACTGCATCGCGGCATTCGCTGTCTGCGCCGGTCTCTGTGTAGAGCGCCAGCATAGCCGCAACCTTGTCTTCGGCAGGGTCAGACGCGAGACGGTCTATCTCTTTTCGCTGGCCCGCGTTAGCGTTTTCAAATGCCTTAAGCAAGAGGTACGTCTTTTTATTGGCCTTGATGTCGCCGCCATTCTGCTTGCCCAGTTTTTCGGTATCGCCGAAGGCATCGAGATAATCGTCCTGCAACTGGAATGCGATACCCATGTTCCGGCCGAAAGCGTGCAGCTTATTGGCATTGTCGCCCAGGGCACCGCCCGTGAGCGCGCCTATTTTGAGGCTGCTGGCCAGCAGCGCCGAGGTCTTCAAAGATATCATCTGTATGTATTCGTCGATGCTTACGTCGTTCCGGTGCTCGAAATCCATGTCGAGTTGCTGGCCCTCGCAAACCTCTATTGCCGCCTTATTGAACTCACGGAGTATAGGCAGCAGGGAGGTCTTAATGCCCGCCAACTGCTCGTAAGCGAAGATGTTCATCACATCGCCGCATAAAATGCCGGCCGTGAGGCCATACTTTGCCTGTATGGTGGGGCTGCCGCGGCGCAGCGGGGCGCTATCGAGTATATCGTCGTGGATCAAAGTGAAATTATGAAACAGTTCTATGCCGAATGCGGCGCTCCATGCATCGTCGCTGATCTCATCAAACAGTTCACTGGCCATCAGGCAGGCAATGGGGCGGATACGCTTGCCACCGAGCTGAAGCAAATAACGACAAGGATCATAAAGCGTTGCCGGTGACTGGGCAAATGGTAAAGAGGCGGTAAAACGTTCGTCGAAAGTCTTTGCGAGGTCTGTAAAGGAATGCATTTATCTTTTTTTGTGTTTTGAAGCTTTTGATTTGTCGCCACGGCCCTTCTTAGCGTCGAATGGCCTGTCGGAATGAACGTTGCCGGTAACAGCGGGTCGCCGCTTTTTTCCTTTCTGGTCAGGCAGTTCAAGCACAGCATAATCTATCTGCCTTTTTGCAAGGTTTGCCGACACTACCCTCACCTTCACCTTATCGCCCATGGCAAACCGCAAGCCAGTGCTGTGGCCCACAAGGGCGTACTCCCCTTCTTTGAATTCGAAGTCGTCGAATTCGGACAGGTCTGTGATGGACACCATCCCTTCACATTTATGTTCAACCGTCTCTGCCCAGAATCCGAAGGTGGCCACCCCGCTGATCACCGCCTCAAAGTCCTCGCCCACATAGCTCTGCATAAATTCCACCTGCTTATATTTATTGGCCGCCCGTTCTGTCTCCATGGCCCTGCGTTCCTGGTCTGAACAATGGCGGCATTGCACCTCGAGGTGTTTTAGGGGGTGGATGTTATTTTCGAGACACTGCTGCAGGATGCGGTGCACCAACACATCGGGATAACGGCGAATGGGCGATGTGAAGTGGCAATAGTGTTCGAATCCGAGGCCGTAGTGGCCGATATTATCGGTTGTGTACACTGCCTTTGACATGGTGCGAATGCCCAGTTGCTCCAGTACATGCTGCTCGGGTTTTCCCTTCACGGTCTCCAGCATCTGGTTGAACGATCTGGAAATTGTGGCAGGCGTGCTCAAATCGAATCTGACACCAAAACGGCCGGCGAACAGAGAGAAAATTTTCAGTTTGTCCTCGTGCGGCACATCGTGAACGCGGTATGGGAAGGGAACAGGCTCCCCTTTGTGCTTTATGCCGCCAACATATTCGGCAATGGTACGGTTTGCCAACAGCATAAACTCCTCTATCAACTGGTGGGCCTCCTTGCTTTCCTTAACGACGATGCCGATTGGCTTACCGGTTGCATCTAATTTAAACCGCACCTCCTGGGATGAGAAATTGATGGCGCCCTTCTTGAACCGCTGGGCACGGATAGTCTGCGCCATTTCATTGAGCACATGGATCTCTTTAGCATGATCGCCTCCGGCACCCTCGATGATCTGCTGCACGTCTTCGTATGCAAAACGGCGGTCGGAATGAATGATGGTCTTGCCGATCCAGTGATCCTTTACCTTGCCTTGTTTGTTGATCTGAAAAATAACGGAGAAGGTATACTTATCTTCATTGGGCCTGAGTGAGCAAAGCTCGTTTGAGAGCCGCTCGGGCAGCATGGGGGAAACACGATCGGGCAGGTAAACGCTTGTGGCGCGCCGGTAGGCCTCTTTGTCGAGCGCAGAGTCGGGCTCTATGTAGTGGCTTACATCGGCAATATGCACGCCGACCTCGTACCAACCACCCTTCATCTCGCGAAAGGAAAGGGCATCGTCGAAATCTTTGGCGTCGATCGGGTCTATGGTCATGGTGAGGACATTCCTGATGTCTTTGCGTTTCTTCACCTCGTGTTTGTCGATCACATCGGGATAGCGGGCGGCGTCTTCCAAAACATCATCGGGAAACGTAAGCGGGAAGCCGTTTTCCACCAGTAGGCCCTGCATGGCTATTTCGTTTGCGGATTCGTTGGTGAGGATACTTATTATTTCGCCAACGGGGTTCTTTGTTTTGCCCGTCCATTCGACCATGCGGGCCATGGCGTGGTCACCATCTTTTGCGCCATTGAGCAGGTGGAGGGGAATAAAAATATCAACCGGCATTTTATCGCTCTCGGGCACGAGGAAGGCGAAGTGAGGGTGCACTTCGACCGTGCCGCTGAATTCTGATTGCTTACGGCGGACAACGTCCGTGATGGTCCCTTTTATGCGTTTATTATTATCGAAATATCCGCGAACCTCCACTTTTACCTCATCACCATTCAGCGCGGTATGCATATTGTCCCGCTCTATCATTATATCCTTATCGTGGCCCTCCACCGTCACAAAGCCCATTCCGCCGCGGGTCACTTCCAGCCGGCCGGTGTAAATATGCCTGCCTGCTTCGGGATTTTTACTTTTCTTCTTTGTATTTTTTGGCATTTATCATTTTTAGTTTCATAAAGGTAAGAGAGGATGCACACAATTCGTTAGTTAGTGCTCACTCTTAACCTTTTAGCCACCTAACCTATTAACATATTTGGCCACATCAGGCTTTTAACGTTTTAAAAACGAATTAGTTTGGTAAGTAAGTCTATTAGGTGTATCTTTGCTCCCCACATCGCGAGGTAGAGCAGCGGTAGCTCGTCGGGCTCATAACCCGAAGGTCATAGGTTCGATCCCTGTCCTCGCTACAAAAAAAAGCAATCAGAAATGATTGCCTTTTTTTTGCTCGTAAGCGGGATGCTTGCAGATATCAGGACTAAGTGAGACACTTGGACAAGGTCTTTAGTAAGTAACAGTGAATCTCGCCGCCATACTAAACCAATCGCCGGGGCTGGAAAATGAGTAGTTGATAAAAACCTGTACGCTGCAAATGGTTATTTCCAGGCTGCCGGGCGATGCCTGCCTGACATAGACCGTTGCCCCGTCCTTGGCGGCAACGCCGTCGAATAGAATCTGAACGCCGTGGCTGCTGAGGGCATTTGTGGTGTAGACGCCAGATACC
>CAYNGS010000281.1:0-4839 GCA_964396625.1 uncultured Flavipsychrobacter sp. | reverse complement strand
GATGAGTCTTGTAGGTCCGGGCGATGAGGTGATCATACCGGTGCCTTACTGGGTCACCTATGCCTCGCAGGTGCAACTGGCCGGCGGTACTGTGAAGTACATTGACTGTACCATCGAGAACGATTTTAAACTGACACCGGAGCAACTGGAGGCGAACATAAGCCCCAAAACAAAAATGTTCATTTACTCGTCGCCATGCAACCCCACGGGCAGTGTTTACACGAGGGACGAGCTTGCTGCTCTTGCTGAGGTGTTTAAGAAACATCCGCAGATAGCCATTATCAGCGACGAAATCTATGAATACATCAACTACGGTGGCCACCACGAGAGCATAGCGCAGTTCTCCGAACTCAAGGACAGGGTGCTGGTTGTAAATGGCATGTCGAAAGGATTTGCAATGACTGGCTGGCGACTGGGCTATATGGCCGGGCCGAAAAACATTATCCAGGCTTGCGAAAAGCTGCAGGGACAATCTACCTCCGGTGCCAATTCCATAACCCAGAAAGCGGCTGTGACAGCACTGCTTAGCGACCTTGCCCCAACATACATAATGGTCGACGCTTTCAGACAGCGCAGGGATTACGTTATCGGTGCGCTGAAGAAAATGCCCGGCATAAAGATAAACCAACCGGAGGGTGCGTTCTATGCCTTTCCGGATATCAGTTCTTTTTTTGGCAAAAGCTATGGAGAATATAAGATAACCAACGATGAAGATATGAGCATGTTCCTGCTCAATGAGGGGCATGTGGCCACGGTATGCGGCAGCGCGTTCGGCAACGGCAATTGCATCCGCATATCGTTTGCTACCTCTATGACCAACCTGATGGAAGCCATGACCCGGATCGGCGAAACACTTCAGAAATTAAACGGTTGAACCGGATGCGATAAGCCGGTTAAGGATTAGGCTTTGCATTTTTCTCCTGCCATTTGGTTACAACGGGCATCATATTGGCATACAGCGTATCCATTACGTCTGAGTGATTTTTGTACCAGTTCAGGCTTTCAATAAATTGTTCCTTTGTGATCTTGTAATGTGCAAAGATGTCGCGGTAGTGAGCAGAAAGGGAGTCCAGGTTTTTCTCACCGTGCTTATGAAGGCTGTCTTTCTCTATTGAACTGTAAGATTCTGCAAGGTTAATATCCAGCATCACTTTCTGCATCATTTTTGAGGACAGATGGTCTCCACTGTATGGATTATTGTCCTTGCATGATACAACAGTCAGCGAAAGCACAACGGCGACGATCATCATTTTGGCATCCGGCAATAAGGTAGTTTTGAATTTGAGCATGGTATCGGGGGCGCTATTTCAGGGCATTGTACTTGGCGGCATTGGGCACATCTATGGCCGTAAGCAGGGTTATATATTGTCCTCGTTCCTGCCTGGGGGCCTGCGATAGCAGGTGAATTATCTCATCGGCCTTGGCGTTGAAGAGGAACTGAAGCAAAATGGAACTAGGGTTCTCGCGGTTTACATTGTACAGCTTTTTTATATTCACCAATATCCGTGTGCGCGACTCTGTAGGCTTCAGCGACATACTGTCGAGCCCCTCGCGGTGCATGGTGTACCAAAAGCTGCGGACATCGCCGAAGCGCGAATTGAGCAACTGATCTACTATCCAATACCTGTTGTGGGTATTCTCCACTGCCTTCCAGCCGCTGATGCTCTTGCTTTCGGGGGCATTGTTCACTACATTCTGCGCTTTTTTCAGCAGGGCGGTGCCGCCATTAGGTGAAAAACTGTCGTAGTGAGACCGAGAATGAGGTAAGAATAAAAGGCCAGCACAGCGGTCAGGTTTGAAGACATGGCATCATTTCCACTCACCTGGTTGTCGTCGAACTGTAGGGTATTGAACTGCGAAAAATGGAACGCAATGTCCTTGTCTATATAGTTGATGAGGTTGCTTGTGTAGGTAGAATTGTAAACCGGCCGGGTAGCCTGTATGTTCAGCGTAGCACTGTATCCGTCCACGTCGGCATTGACGTTATTGCCGGTAAGATTGATCAGGATGTTACAATCTATTTTTTCGACGACTGCAAATTCATCAGTTGTCCATTTGTGACTGTTGAGAAATTCGGTTATGGCGCGCTGCATGGCGGTAAATACCGCCGGATCCACACCGGTGATCTTATCGTGGCGTATAGTGACCTTGCAGTTTAGCTCCTGGGCCCATCCCGCAATACAACATCCACATAACAGGCAAATACTAAGCAGTCTTTTCAGCATGTCTCAATTCTATTATTTGTGCCACAATAGCCGATGCGGCCTCGGTCTTGCTTTGCAGGGGCAGCGTAGTGACAGCCCCGGCGCGGTTCAATAGAGTTATTTTGTTCGTATCATATCCGAACCCCGCACCTGCATCTTTGAGCGAATTAAGGACGATCATGTCGGCATTTTTCTTTACCAGTTTTTCCCTCGCATGCTCCAACTCGTCATTCGTTTCGAGGGCAAAGCCTATTAACGTTTGCCCGGGTTGTTTTATTTTGCCGAGGCTTGCAAGTATGTCGTCGGTTTGCGTAAGCGCTATGGTAAGCCCGGCTTCCTTTTTCTTTATTTTTTCGTCTGCCTGCGCTGCAGGTTTGTAATCTGCTACTGCCGCCGCAAGGACTGCGATCTGGACGTCTTTAAACACATTCATACATGCTGTGTACATCTCACCGGCGCTTTCGACTTTTACCGTGCGCACCAGCGAATGGTATGTATGCTCATTCGATGGACCCAGCACCAGTATCACCTCTGCACCGCGGTCGGCAAGCGCCTCGGCCACTGCGATGCCCATTTTTCCGGTAGAAAAGTTGCCAATAAAGCGCACGGGGTCAATCCGCTCATACGTAGGGCCGGCTGTTACCAGTGCCTTTACTCCTCTCAGCGGCTTGTTGTCGTCGGAGAAATAGTGACCCAGATACATGACCATGTCTTCGGGCTCGGCCATGCGACCTTCGCCAATCAGTCCGCTGGCCAGTTCGCCATGAGTCACGGGTATTACCTGGTTACCAAACCCGCGCAGTTTCATTATATTAGCCTGTGTGGAGGCGTGCAGCCACATGTCCTCATCCATTGCCGGGGCTATAAAAATCGGGCACCGGGCAGACAGGTAAACGGCGCATACCAGGTTGTCACACAGCCCATTAGCCAGTTTGGCCAATGTGTTGGCGCTACATGGGGCCACAACCATGGCATCGGCCCAAAGCCCCATTTCCACATGGTTGTTCCAGTTGCTGCCGTCGCTGACATTGGTAAGTACCGGATGCTTAGACACGGTTGCCAGCGCCAGCGGGCTCACAAAGTGAGCCGCAGCATCTGTTACCAAGACCCGTACCTCAGCCCCTGCCTTCACAAGCAGCCGCACGAACTGTGGTGTCTTATAAGCCGCTATGCTGCCGGTCACGGCCAGTACTATCTTTTTGCCATGTAAAGACATAATCTTAAAACTGTATGCAAGTTAACTCAAAAAGCTTGATTGATCGATATGGCGATAAGTTAAAATGTAAGCAGGCGGGTGGCGACGCCGTATCGTCGTTTGAAGAAGGGGTGTTTCGTTACCCGGAACATGGAAAAGCGCGCGAACTAATAGACTTGGCGTCTTTTTATACTGCTTTTTTAAAAATCCTTTAAAATTTTGGGCATTTCAAAAATACTTGCTTGCTTTGCACTCCGGAAGAAATAGTTCGATGGTGTAACGGTAGCATCACAGACTCTGACTCTGTTTGTCTAGGTTCGAATCCTAGTCGAACTACACAAAAAATGCCTAATAAAGCTTTTGAATGCTTTGTGGGCATTTTTATTTTGCATACAATCGACCTTTGGACGACGTCGCAAAAGTATTCCCGTTTGCATATTTAATTTTCTATTCTTACATTACGTCGGAATATTCAATCAATAAAATCAGATGCTTATGAAAAATTTTTCCATTAATTTCAGATTAATAAAAGTTGTAGCGCTGGCAGGACTATTTTTTTGCGCCACAGATCATTGTTTTGCGAAGGTAAAATCGAGAAAGATCACAATAAGTGCGGAAAACGGCGCTAAGATATATGTGAACGGCACCCTTATAGGAGGCACTACCACGGAGATAAAGGTGGCTGCAAATTCGCGGTCGAATGTGCGGATAGAAAAAATAGGATTTATCCCCGAAGAGCGCAATTATATTAATGACGACCAGCACAAGTTGCCTCAATCAGAGTTTGTGAAGCTGGAGCCGGATGATGCCTATGAAAACTCATTTACCACCGATGTAGCCAATCGCGATATTGACATAAAAACCAACCTGAAGGAAGATGATGCCTGGAAGCTGGTAAGCCGTATCATAACCGGCTACTTTGATGTGATACAGGTGACAGACAAGGCCACCGGTTATATGTGCACTGCATGGGTGGTGAAAAACTTTAAGGCTGGTACCATAAGGACACGTATGATCATTAAGACGGGAAGTACGGAACCTCTGGTGTACCAGGCGAAACTGGTTTCGGAAATAGGGCCTGCCGGAGCTTCGGCTAACGCTGATGAGCATTACAAACCGTGGGACAGGGTACTGCGCACATTTGAAAACGCCATTCCCGATCTGCAAAGCAGGTTAGGAAAACAATAATAACATTCAGCTATTGCGGTAAGAGCAAAAAGCCCGGAATCCTCAGATTCCGGGCTTTTCTCTTTAAGACGTTTTATTGTGACCAGAGTTACTCGGCCAGGTTCACTATGGCTTTGATACGGGCATCTAATTCGTTGGCTTCCAGCTCAAGCATGTGTACCATTTCTTTGTCGAAAGTGTAATTATCCTCTTTTATTGCATTTATGAGTCCCATGATGCACGCCAGCGGCTGCCTTACTTCATGCGACATGA
>CAYNGS010000280.1:0-4849 GCA_964396625.1 uncultured Flavipsychrobacter sp. | reverse complement strand
TGCCACTCAAGGGCTTCGCGAAGAATACAATAAGCTGAAGTCCGGTGATACGTCAAAACAAAACATATTGAATATTCAAAGCGAAATTCAAAAGGTGCTTTATCTTAACCTGAACGCGATCCACAATAAAAACGAACGGGCCAATAAAACAGCAGAGAACGCCGTAACTATTATTATTACCCTAGTAGGAATTATTTTCATAATCGCATTTACCTTTTCATTTAACTTCCCATCCGTACTTACAAACCCCATAAAAGAACTGTCTGAAGCCATTAAAGAGATCAGCAATAAGAATTATAAGCATCGGATACATATTGATAACAAAGATGAATTTGGAAGTCTGGCCGACGCATTTAATAACATGGCCGAACGGCTTGAATACTTCGAAAGCAGCAACCTGAACAGGCTGATGTTTGAAAAAAGCCGCGCCGAAGCCGTTATCAATAGTCTTAAGGATGCCAGCATCGGCATCGACAGAAATAACATCATCCTCTTCGCCAACTATCAGGCGTTGCAGTTACTAGGTCTGAAATCGACAGAAGCCGTAGGGAAAACCGTGGAAGAACTAAGCCGTAAAAATGATCTCTTTAATTTTCTTGTCAAAAATGACAATTCTACCCCTTTTAAGATCGTTGTGGAGAACCGGGAAAATTATTTCACAAAAGAGGTAGTAGAAGTGACTCAGGGCGAGGGCAGCAGCAAAGTGATTGTACTGAGAAATATCACGTCATTTAAAGAACTTGACGTTGCAAAGACAAACTTCATCGCAACAATTTCTCACGAATTAAAAACACCGCTTGCAGCATCTGACTTCAGCCTAAAGCTGCTCGAAGATGAACGTATCGGCAAACTGTCTGACGAACAAAAGGAACTGATCCAAAACCTGAAACAGGATAATCAGCGGGTGCTGAAGATTCTCAGCGAGTTGCTCAATATGTCACAGGTTGAAGCAGGACGCATAGAGCTCAACGTTCAAATCGTCAATCCCTACCTTATCATAGACCATGCCCTGGAAACAGTGGCAAGTTCCGCCAAAGAAAAAAATCTGGAAATAAGAAAGGTGGTCGAACCGGACCTCCCGCTTATCCAGGCCGACGCTGAAAAAAGCACTTGGGTGCTGAACAATTTTTTGACCAATGCGATCAAGTATTCGGTAGATGGTGGCAGAGTAACGGTAGCTGCAAAGCGGGCAAAGGATTCAGTCCTGTTTTCCGTGGAAGACAATGGCCCCGGCATCGCACAGGAATATTTGCCCCGCCTGTTCGAACGATATTTTCAGGTGCCGGGTTCCAAAGCAAAAGGCACAGGCCTTGGCCTCGGCATTTCAAAGGAGTTTATTGAAGCGCAAAAAGGAAAGATATGGGTGGAGAGCGAGATCGGCAAGGGCTCATCGTTCAGCTTCACATTGCCGCTGAATAAGACACCATCAAATCCACCGGCATAACTTTCAAGTCTACCGAGCGAGGTAAAACCGCTTTACAAGTGCGCCGCATCAAACGCATCTATGATCAGTTGCCCGATCCCATTGTTATAGTTCAATTGAGAATTTACAAAGAGCACAATACTTATATCGTTATCGAAAAGCATATACTCTCCGTTAAATTCCCCCGGATTATTCCCACCCGGAAAATAACCGTTCTTCGAAACATAGTGCTCTTTAAAGAATGGCGTATTGCCGCTGCCGAAATAATCAAAGGCCAGAACGCTGTCACGCATCATCTTTGAAACACCCGACGGTATTACTTTCGTGTCGTAAAATGCTTCCCGCATCACCTCGGCGTATTGCAGCACGGAGATATTCCAGCCTGCCTGTCCATTATTGGTCGTAAAGTCTCCGAAGTCAGTGCCGTTACCCCCATTTGCCGGAAACTGGTAACACAGCGCATCGGGGCTCGATGTTGGGTGGCAATACAGATAAGGTATCACCAGCGGGGAGAAGACATGATCATTCACATACTTCTCGTAGGCAACCCCGTACGTCGTCGCAAGTGCGTCATCCGTGCCCGCGGGGTTCTGTCCATCCAGTCTCGGTATCAGGATGCGCATGATCCCGAAGTTCGTATTATCGTATTTCTGGGCCGCCTTATTTGCGGCGGTCACCCCCGTATCAATCATCTTGCGTATTGCAGGGTAGTCCATATCATATTGAAAACCCCTGAATCCGCTTCTGTGTGTTAAGAGATCCTGGAAGGTGATCGTCTTAATATTTGGTCCAAGCGTCCAGTCGGTCGGCAGGTATTTCCATATCAGTTCCGAAATGGGAAGTCCCTTGCCGTTCAGTTCCTGCATCAGCGTTATTCCTGTTATCATTTTGCTAAGGCTAGCCGGATCGAGCGCATCGAAGTCAGAGAACTCTGTTTTTGGCGGATCCTGCGACAGCCGCTCATACCCGCCAGACCCGAATGAATGTACATCCCCTTTCACGCTGATCACATAACCATATCCTATAGAATTCCCTTTCAGCTTTCGGTTGATCTGCGCATCAAAGCTATCTACATTAAAGCAGATGCTTGCGCTGTTGCATGTCTTCGTCACCGTAGTTTTATCACAAGACGATACAGTGCTGATGACAATTGCTCCAATAACAATAAATAGCGTGTTCCTCATAAAAAGAATTTTTACAATGATCAATTGCAACTAACCGGCTATCCTTGGGCCAATTTCCCCCTTTTACCCGGTCATTCATACCATAAATATGTAAAATATTATTCAAAAAATAAAGGCCTTTTTTGGGGGCCTTCATCAGAAAAATGTCTTCACTCTATTTCGCCTTCATCTTGTTACCCTTTGCATCATGTGTTACCTCGGCCAGGCCCAGCTTTTCCATCAGGGGTGGTATATACATACCGAATCGCCCGCGAAGTCCTTTCTTCAGCCCGTACCATCCGCCTACCGGGTTTTTCTCTGACCGTCCCCATGCCTCCACAGTCCCCTCCTTCGCAGGTTTCTGCTCGTCGGCGCTCCCCAATTCCATCCAGTCCCCATGTTTTTTCAGCATGGCGTGCAGATCTGCAAGGCAGCGGTAGTCATAAAGCAATACGGTCTTCCCCACGGTGCACACGAGCACGTCCTTACCATCTTTTTCATCCACATGCATAGTATATTCCGATGTCAGCGGCGGCGTTTTCAGCGCCAGTGGTTTGTCCTTGGTTCCTATTTTTTCTTTCATTTTTTTAAGTTTTTATGATCTAAAAATATTGTTTGACCACCCCACCAGTGTCAGCAATTCCTGCTTCGGTGGCGCCTCCGGCCCGCTCGCCTTTAGCTGCTCCTGGAAGGTCTGAAACGACGGAAGGTCGAAAAGCACCTTCTGATCTTCATCCGATTTAAAAAAAGCCGTGTGAACGAACGTTCTCCCATCCGGGTTCAGACAAGCGTTATACGAAATCCCCAGGTGCCCTAACTGCTGCAGGTCGCCCATCACCTTTTCTATATTGCCCTGGTTCTGCTTGGCATATTCTGCCTTTGTCGTGTACGTAACTCTGACTATTTTCATTTTTCTGTTTTATGGTTTAGAATACTACTTCGAATTCATGATTGTCTCCGCCTCTTGTTTCAGGTCCGCAGCAAATTGTTCAAAAGACCGGTCAAAAGGCGGTATCATTTTCGCAAACAGCGGAAATAAAGGTCCACCTATTTTTTCATTCATGCAAAAAGTTACAGTACCGTCTGCTTTTTTACTTACCGTGTATGTCCTGCTTCCCATGGCGTCTCCCCAAACTAGTCTCCCGCTTGGTTCCACCGCTTTTACTTTCAGCTTAAAGACTCTTTTCGGATCAAGTGTTGATCTCAGGCTTATCTTCTCGCCCTGTGCGATTTTACCTTCGATAGAGATAATCGTCGAATTCCACCTGGGGTAGCCGGCCGCGCTCGTCAGCAGTGCCCAAATGATTGACAGATCAGCGTTTATGTCCGTTTCCACGCTGGTTTCCCTGCTAAATGTTGACTTTGTGGTCGCAGCCTTTCCTTTGCTTTTCATTGGTGTTGCCATATTTTTTAGATTGGTTGTTTGTTTATTGGCGGTTCTTTAAATGCTGCCCTTTTTATTCCATCTGTCCCATCCATTGGCTATTAGCCAGGTCTCCAGGTTCATAGGTTGTACCTCAGGAAATCTTCTCCTGTTCTCTTCGATATTTGCACCGAACCCGGTATTGTTAAACCATCTGAACATTTGATGCAGGTCCTTGCCCATAAACACGCGGGCCACCAACAGCGGTAGTTTCGAGAACTTAACCGGCCTGCCCATCACTTTTGAAAATACTTCGGTCCTTGCCTTGTTGGTCAATTCGTCCCCCGCTATTTCCAGCGCCATCTCCATAAACTTTTCAGGTTGCTCAAAGGCCAGCGCCACATACGCGCCTATATCGTCAACAGCGATTGTCTGGAATTTCTTTTCCGGGGCAACAGCATCCATAAATTTCCCACCCAGCAGCCCTTTGTACACCTGCAGAATAAAATAGTTCTCCATAAACACTACCGGGCGAAAAATTGTAGCCGGCAGCTTCAAACCGCGGATATGATTTTCGATCGTGAACTTCGTCTCAAAGTGCGGCACCCCCGATTGCTTGTCGGCTCCGCCCACTGAGTTATAGATGAAGTGTGATACTCCGGCTTGTTTGGCCGCATCGGCCATATTTTTGCCGAATTGAACTTCTTTCAGCCCGCCGTACTCGAAAAAGTTTTGAACGCTGTAGACCCCATAGCAGCCTGCCATGGCCTTCTCCAAAGAGGCGACATCGGACATGTCCCCCTTTACAACTTCCACACCAAGTTTCTTTATTTTTTCAGAAAGGCTGCTGTCCGGCGTTCTGGAAAGCGCTTTTACGCGCCATTGGTCTTTTAGGAGGTG
>CAYNGS010000279.1:0-4851 GCA_964396625.1 uncultured Flavipsychrobacter sp. | reverse complement strand
CTACTTCACCACTGCCTGTGGTGTATATGGTGACCGGCGGTGGTAATTATTGTGCCGGTGGTACAGGTGTGATCATCGGTCTCAGCGGATCTTCAGCGGGCGTTAGTTACCAGTTGTGGAGTGGAGCATCTCCTGTAGCTGGACCTATCGCAGGCACGGGCCTGGTACTCAGCTTTGGTCAAGTAAAAACACCTGGCATTTATACTGTTGTGGCAACTAATACGGCTACAGGCTGTACTAATAACATGCTGGGCAGCGCCGTGGTTACCGTAAACCCACTTCCTAATATAGATACAGTAACCGGTGGTGGTAACTACTGTACCGGTGGCGCAGGTAAGGTTGTCGGATTGAATGGTTCTGACCTGGGTATTAATTATCAGTTGTACGACAATGGTCTCCCGTCGGGCCCACTTGTATTGGGTACCAGTTTACCCATCACTTTTGGCTTAAAAACAGCTATAGGAAATTATACCGTGATCGCAACAAATGCTGCAACAGGTTGTTATGACACAATGTGGAGCAGCGCTACGATCAACATCAATGCATTACCACTTCCCTACCCGATCACGGGCGGCGGCAGTTATTGTCTCAACGGATCAGGTGTTCCTGTTGGCCTCGGCGGGTCTCAGCTCGGATTTAATTATTCGCTGGTGGTAAGCGGTTCTCCAATGCCTCCGAGACCCGGTTCGGGCGTGGCTATTTCGTTTGGCCTGCAGGCTACTGCCGGTACATATACCGTTATTGCTACTGATCCGATCTCAGGGTGCACAAATTCGATGACAGGCACAGTTGCTGTTACCATCAACCCTCTGCCTAATGTATACACTATCACCGGCGGCGGCAATCATTGTCCCGGCGGCACCGGTGTAGATATTATGCTGAACAACTCCGATGCTGGCATCAGCTACCAACTGATGAATGGTACGCCGGTAGCAGGCAGTGTGATGTCCGGTACCGGAACGTCTCTCGACTTCGGGTTACATGCACCCGCAGGAGTTTATACGATCATTGCTACCAATACAACAACCACCTGCTCTGATACAATGGCAGGCGGCGCAACTGTATCGATTTACCTTCCACCAACTGCTTATAACGTAGCTGGCGGTGGCGGTTACTGCCAGGGCGGTACCGGTACAGACGTTATCCTGGTGAATTCTCAGACCGGGGTCAACTACCAACTATTCAATGGCGTGTCGAATATAGGCAGCCCAATGGCCGGTTCTGGCGATACAATACACTTCGGCTTGCAAACTGCACCGGGTACGTATACAGTGGTCGGCACAGATATGCTTACGACATGTACCGGCAATATGAGCGGCAGCGCCACCGTAATCGTTAACGCTCTGCCTGCTCCGTATATGGTGACCGGCGGTGGTAATTTCTGCCCCGGCGGCACGGGTGTTCATGTTGGGCTGAGTGGTTCGCAGTCAGGGTTCAGTTATGCACTGGTCGTGAGCGGTGGCACGGTGGCCACAATGACCGGTACCGGCACGGCAATCGATTTCGGCCTGCAGACAACAACGGGCACTTTCACAGTTGTTGCGACAAATCCAACAACAAATTGCAGCAGCAACATGACTGGTTCGGTAACAGTAGGCAACTACCCGCTGCCAACGGCTTATACAGTAATGGGCGGTGGCAACTACTGTACAGGAGGCACAGGTGTTGCTGTATCGCTGTCCGGGTCCGATCCTGGGTTCAGCTACCAGTTATATCATGATGGTACAAGTACCGGCAGTGCAATTGCGGGCACAGGCGGAATCCTTGATTTCGGTACGCACACATTGGCAGGCAGCTATACAATTGTTGCTACCAACAACACTACTCTGTGTACAAACAATATGACAGGCAGCGCAAACGTGACCATCAATGCATTACCTAATATATATACTATACACGGCGCCGGCACAAGCTACTGCGCAGGCGACGAGGGAGTACATATTTATGTCAGCAATACAGACCTGGGCGTCAACTACCAGCTCTATCGTGGTACCACAACAGTGGGTGCGCCGATAGCCGGCACAGGAGCGCCATTGGACTTTGGCGCACAAACCGGTGGCACATATACTATGGTTGCTATCGACGCCACAGCGGGCTGCACCAGCAACATGCTGGGTAGTGTGTCTATTACTATTAATCCGTTGCCTCCGGTGTATACAGTCACCGGCGGTGGCAGTTATTGCGCTGACGGATCAGGCCTGCATATCGGCCTGAGCAACTCAACCTCTGACATTAATTACCAATTGTACATTGGCGGCGCAACCGCTGTTGGTGGCGTTGTATATGGCAGCGGTACTGCACTTGACTTCGGATTGCATACAACTGTTGGCTCGTACACCGTTATTGCTACAAACACAGTGACTGCATGCAGCAGCACAATGACTGGCACAGTTTCAGTGAGCACGCTGCCCCAGCCTGCATCATTCAGCATGATAGGCGGCGGAAGCTACTGCTCAGGCGGCACAGGTGTGCTGGTAGGGCTGAACGGCACAGAAGCATCTGGTATACACTACCAGTTGTATGACGGGTCAGCGCCTATAGGTTTGCCTGTAGCTGGCACGACATTACCAATAAGTTTCGGTCTGCAGACCGCTTCGGGTATTTACCATGTGGTAGCAACAGACATGACCACCGGTTGCACCAACAGCATGCCGTCTACAACAGCAGTGAATATTAATCCGTTGCCGGTGAGTCAGACAGTGACCGGCGGCGGCAATTATTGCGTGGGTGGCCCGGGTGTGAGCGTGGGATTGAGTGGCTCGGAAGGAAGCGTAAATTACCAGTTATATCTTGCAGGCGTGCCGACAGGCGGCACCGTATCAGGAACCGGAAGTGCGATCACGTTTGGACTGCAAACGGCTACCGGTGCCTATACCGTGGGCGCCGTAAATCCAACAACCGGATGCGCCAGCGACATGACCGGTTCTGCTTCGGTGGGCACTAATCCGCTGCCCGCTGTTCACGCTATATCGGGTGGTGGCAACTACTGCGCAGGTGGCACAGGTGTGCATGTTGGCATGCTTGGCTCTGACGCGGGCATTACGTACCAATTGATGAATACATCCGGACCGGTTGGCCCATCGGTAGCCGGTACTGGCTCACCAATCGATTTCGGGCTGATAACAGCACCCGGTACTTATACAGTTGAAGCGACCAACGCTGCTACTGGCTGCATGAATAATATGTCGGGCAGCGCAGTAGTTGCAACAAGTACTCCTGTTACGCCGACAGTTACCGTTTCAACCGGAATGGGTGACTCACTTTGCTCAGGTGTTCTGACAACGTTTACCGCGACACCGACTGACGGAGGCGCAGGCCCAACTTACCAATGGCGCATAAATGGCGTTGCGATAGCTGCAACTGGCACCAGCTACAGTTATATGCCTGCAAACGGAGACAATGTAAGCGTGGTGATGACCAGCAATGCATACTGTACAAGTTCACCAACCGCTAACGGTTCGGTTACGGTAGTTGTGTCGCCAACAATAATGCCTGCCGTGAGCGTTGTTGCCACACCCGGAAACATTGTATGCCAGGGCTCCGTAGTCAACTTTGCTGCGCTGCCGGCTTACGGAGGACCTACCCCATCCTACCAGTGGGTAATGAATGGAGTATATGCCGGCACAGACAGCATATACAGTTACCTGCCAAATGACGGGGATGTGGTTTACTGTATCATGACCAGCGACTATGCCTGCAGGCTTGCTAACAGGGTTTCCAGCGATCACGTTAACATGAATGTGACACCTGCGAGCCTACCTGTTGTGACGATCGCAGTTAACCCCGGCAACTACGTAGGCCAGGGACAAACGGTAACATTAACCGCCAGCGCAACTAATGCCGGACCGGCACCTACCTACCAGTGGCTGCTCAATGGAGATCCGATACCTGGGGCAATTTTCCAGGCCTATACGAGCAATAGCTACAACGATCTGGATTTAGTGACCTGCGAAGTGACCAGCAGCGGAACCTGCTCCGGTCAGCTTGGGTTTAACTCGGTGACCATCCATATCGCCAACGTAGGTGTTAAACAGATCACGCCCACAGGTGGAGACATTGTACTGGTTCCCAATCCAAATAAGGGTACGTTCGTCTTAAAGGGCACTTTGGGTACTACGGACGACGAGACTATATCTGTGGAGATCACAGATATGCTTGGACAGGTGATCTACAGTGCAAATATCCTGACCCACGGCGGCAGCGTAAATGAAAGAATACAGCTCTCTGATAAATTGGCAAATGGCATGTACCTGCTGAACCTGCGTTCAGATACAGACAATAAGGTATTCCATATGGTGATCGAGCAGTAGAAGTCGTTTTCGATATTAAAATGACCGGAGGGTGGCCGCAAGGCTACCCTCCGTCTTTTGGGACGTATCCCCATTGCCCATCATGACAGAACCAAAAAAGAACTATTTTAGCAATTCAGTTTTTAGCTTCGATTATATTTATTAGTTTTAGGTTTTAAATGTTTAATGAACAATGAAATACGTTTTTCTAACCTTATTGTCGATAAGTATCCTTTTTCTGGCATGCAGTAAGAAATCGAACCCGGCGAGCAGCAGGGCTAACATGTTGCGTACCGGCAAGTGGAAAATGTCAAGCGGAAGTTTATCAGTAAAACTGCCCGGGGGGATACGCGATACAACGCTCAATTATCTTACGTACGTACCAGCTTGCCACCTTGACGACTATATAGACTTTGGCCCGTCCACTTTCGGTTCTGTGTTCAGTGGCAGCCTGAAGTGCTCACCCAACGATCCGGATTCTGTACAATTCCAATGGGGCTTGAGCAATAACGACAATAATATATCACTGTTCCGTGGTTTCAGCGTTATCTGGTCTGTAAAG
>CAYNGS010000278.1:0-4855 GCA_964396625.1 uncultured Flavipsychrobacter sp. | reverse complement strand
TAGTCTATCCTTTTCTCGGTAAAGGCAAGCTCCGGAACAAAGCGGAGGTCAATAAAACGGCTGAGTTTCAAATTGCCGATCAGGCCCAGGTTAAAACCCGGCTGCCAGTGCGGCTGTATTCTTTTAAACGTGTCGGTATTGGAAAAGGACTGCGTATAATTGATCTGGTAAACTGAGAAATTAGTGCCAAAGGTGATCCCGAAATAGTAAGGTTTGTCATCATGTTCCGCCATATTCAGCACCTCGCGCTGGGCGAATGCCGTCTTTGATATGAAAAATAATGTAATAATCAGTAAATAACCGGACCTCATGAATGTTGTATTGCTCAAAGAAACGGAAAATGCGAAGATACAGTATGTAGTTCGTTTGCCGCTTACGATAAATTATAAAGAAATAACAAATCTTTGTAAAAAATTTGCAATTATAACACAACTTATCATTAAGTTTGTATTCGCAAAGAGATATTCAGATTCAAACTCAAAGATATTCCCCTGGCACCGTGAGAACTACAGCCCCGACCCCTTCGGGGCTTTTTTTGTGCCATCAGGGACAGGGATGCTGCAACGACGGCTTCACTCGTCTAAAACTATGATGTCCTCAATTTGTTGCCTGTAGCGGGTTTTGGCCGGTTAGTGTGCACGAATCTTATTGGCTGCACGTAAACAAAATGAAAATTGCTATAGCAAAACAACATGTGCGAAGAACGGTGTTGCACCCGAAATAAGCAGCAGGAAACTTTGATTAACCAATAGCTAAAATCAAAAAGAAATAAGCGATATTGAACAAAGTAATATACCTTAGAAGTAAAATTTTATTGCCGCGAAAGTTATCTTTGAGCAAACATTTAATATTTTAGCCGTTCTAAATTCCATTTATGAAACCGATACGGAATATACTCCTTACGCTTTTCCTGACCATCGCAGTGTTCTCGGCAGTAGTTTATACCGCATGCAATAAGAACAAGTGTGCCAAAGTGGTATGCATGAATCACGGGGTTTGCTATGGTGGAGGATGCGTTTGCCCTATTGGTTTTGAAGGCCTGCGCTGCGAGGTGCTGAGCAGGGATAAATTCGTATTCACATACAATGGCGGCGATGTTTGCGGAACTTCAGGATACAGGCAATACCCCATCACACTGCTCAAAGTTCCATACGATTCCATAGAACTGACGATGAAGAATGTGCTTAATGATCCCGATGACAGCGCCATCTGCACCCTGCAGTCAGCAGACTCGTTTTATTTCCAGGGAAGCAACAACAGTACCAGCTATTATGGTACAGGTAAGCTCAGCAACGACAGCCTGTGGCTTTACTATAGTGTGCGGCACGATACCACCGCCTATAGCTGTAAGTACTTTGGCCAAAGCCTTCGGTAAGAACCTGTCTTTCTGTGAATGCCGAACGAGCCGAAAACAGGAGTATTCATCGGCAATGTGTTCGGAAACCAAGGTTCAAAATCCTCATTCTTAAAGCCCAATTTCTCTGTAGACGCCAGCAATGCAAGTAGCTTATTTTTTAATATTTTCAGAACAGAAGTATAAAATTTATAAAATATTATTACCTTTAGAACTACTGAGCGAAACGAACATATTATTAACTATTGGTTCATAATAATAACCCTTTATAAACACGGGTTGTTATTCTGATTTTTTGCCTTATTTTTGAATTGTTCAAACCTGTAACAGGTTTGCAGTGACGAAGTAAAAATTTTCAATAAAGAAAATACATTCATACTATAGTTTTAAAAACGTGAAAAATGAAAAAATTATACAAGCCCTTTAAACTTCTATTCGTACTTCTATTAGGTCTTAACCTGGGCGCCTTCGCTCAGACCTCAACATATCTTTATACCGGTGGTGTGCAAACTTACACTGTAGGGCCGGGCGTTACCGGTATTACGGTGAACGTGCGCGGCGCCGAAGGCGGATGGAATTCGGACACTACCGATTATTTCGACAAACCGGGTTTTGGGGCTTGTGTAATAGCAACGCTTACTGTAACCCCGGGGCAGGTGCTGAACCTGTATGTGGGCGGTAAGGGTCAGAATGGTACCGATGTTGCAGGTGGGCTTGGAGGCTGGAACGGCGGCGGGCATAGCGATAACGCATATGGTCTTTTCTCCGGCGGCGGCGGCGGCGGTGCGTCTGATATTCGTATCGGTGCAAGTACCTTAGCAGACAGAATAGTAGTTGCTGCAGGTGGTGGCGGCTCCGGCCTTGGTTGCGGTGCCGACAAAGAAGATGGTGGTAATGGTGGTGCAGCAGTTGGCCAGACGGGTGTTGCGCTTTGCGGAACTGAAACGGGCGGCGGCGGCGGACAATTATTTTCTACTCCTGCCGGTGGTGGTGCTGGCGGTACGTGTTCCGGCGGTTGCGGTGGTTTAGCCGGCTCTCCCGGGTCGTTAGGCCAGGGTGGTGATGCAGGCGGATGTTGCGATACCGTACACTCGACCGGGTCTACCGGCGGTGGCGGTGGTGGTGGTTATTGGGGCGGCGGCGGTGGCCAGTGGAGCGGTGGCGGCGGTGGCTCGGATTATACCGATCCGGCATGGGCGACCGGTGTAACAGATCTGAGCGGATGTAACAACGCAGGCGACGGCAAAATAACTATAACGGTTACCTGTATTGCGGGCGACATCGAAAGCACTTTCGGCGTTTGTTCCGGCGACACAGTAACTCTGACGAACTTTATTACCGGTGGCACGTGGAGCAGTACAAACCCTGCATTGGCGAGCATTGGATCGCTGACGGGCCTTGTTACGGGTGGAGCTACCGGCACTTCTGACACAACCACGATCGTATACACTTTATCACCCGGCTGTACTGCCGTGAGGTTGATAACCGTGAACCCATTGCCTTCGGCAATAGGCGGTAATACTGTGGTTTGTGTTGACAATACGGACACTTTGACAAATACAACGCCGAGCGGCACGTGGAGCGTGACCAACGGGCATGCGATATTTGTTGTGGACACAGTCGGTATTCTGACGGGTGTGAGCCAGGGAATAGACACGATCTTGTACACATCCGTGTTCGGCTGTAAAAGTCCGACGCTTGTCGTGACCGTAAATGCTGCGCCCATACACTTTCATGTGACCGGCGGCGGTACCATGTGTGCCGGCGGCGCCGGCTTCTCTGTGGGGCTCGATAGCTCTACGGTTGGTGTCGTTTACACTTTGTTGCTAAATGGATCATCAACGGGTGTTACCACAGGCGGTAGCGGCTTCCCTATCACATTCGGCACATTTGTAAACCCGGGAACGTATACCGTAAAGGGATCTATCTCGGGTGGCACAGGTTGTATTGATACGATGAGCGGAAGTGCGGTGATCGTTGTGAATCCGTTGCCTGCAGCCATTACCGGCCCTAATACCGTATGCGTTGGCGATTCCATAACCCTGACAGATGATTCACTTGGTGGCACATGGAGCAGCAGCGTAATTACAGTTGCAACAATAGGCCTCACGAGTGGTGTGGTATTGGGCATCAGTTCCGGTACCACTGTCGATACTTATACGCTTCCTACAGGATGTTTTGTTACAACAACAGAAACAGTTCACTCCACGCCCGGCCCGATACTCGGAGCCCCGTTTGTTGTGTGCCAGGGAGCTACTATTACATTAAGCGATGATTCGTTGGGTGGTGCCTGGAATAGCGGGGATATTACGATAGCTACGGTGGACATCGGCACAGGTGTTGTTGGCGGCGTAAATCTCGGTGGTCCGGGAGGCGTTGATTCCATATTTTATTCTTTCGGTACAGGTTGCAGTGTGTTTGCGTTAGTAACAGTAAATCCTGCTCCATCTCCAATTGTCGCGACCCCTGCATTTGTTTGCCAGGGCGACAGTATTACGCTCACCGACCCATCGGGCGGCGGCGCATGGAGCAGCACTGCCACCGCAATAGCTACTATTGATTCGGTGACCGGCGTTCTCGTTGCGAGTGTCCCGGGTGCAACAAGTGGCGTGGCAACAATTTCTTACACATTTACTTCAACGACCGGCTGTGCGGCAACCATTGACATAACCGTCAATCCAACCCCAACTGCCATTATCGGCGATAGTGTTATTTGTCAGGGTGCAGACAGTTTGTTCACAGACGGTGTGCCCGGTGCAACATGGGGAACGACGAACCCATCGGTGGCTACAGTTGATTTGACCGGCAGGGTGTTTGGCGCCGGTGGCGGAGTGGATACAATAACTTATGCATTTGCAACAGGTTGCGGCGTAATGATGACCATAACCGTCAATCCCGAACCATCGCCGATCATACTAACCGGTACCGGTGTTATATGTGAAGGTGATACCACCACATTGTTCGATACTTCAGCGGGTGGTGTATGGTCCAGCACCGCAACAGCAATAGCCTCTGTCGGCTCTCTCGACGGCATTGTGCAGGGCATTACCGGCCCGGGCGGCGTGGCCACAATTTCTTACACATTTGGCAGTACAGGTTGTGCGGCCACAACGGACATAACCGTTAATCCGACGCCGACGCCGATAGTTGGTGATAGTGCGGTATGCCAGGGAGCGACTGCTCTGTTCACAGACGGCGTGCCCGGGGCCATCTGGAGCAGCGGAGATACGACCATTGCAAAGGTTGACCCTACGGGCATAGTCAGTGGTATCACGCCGGGTGTTGACACTATATTCTATGGTTTCCCCACTGGCTGCGGCACATTTACGCTCGTCACGGTAAATCCGGCGCCCCTTCCCATAGCCGGGCCGGACAGTGTCTGTGTCGGGTCTACGATAACATTGACAGATCCAAGTTCTGGTGCATTCTGGTACAGCACAAATACAACAATCGCAACGATTGATTCTGTAACCGGTGACCTTCTCGGGGTTGGAGTTGGTG
>CAYNGS010000277.1:0-4866 GCA_964396625.1 uncultured Flavipsychrobacter sp. | reverse complement strand
AATCCGGCAGAGGCCTGCTCAAGTATATCATCAACCGTTTCATCGTCAACCAATGTTATATGCACCCTGCTGGCGCCGGCCACTGCATCCTTTACATGCGCAAATGCCCTTGCGCCTTCTGCCTCAAGTGCGCTTGCTTTCGATCCGGTTCGGTTCCACACTTGCACCTGCTCACCTCTTTTCAACATAGCCCGAACAAAATTTGATCCTAAAAGACCCGTTCCGATAAATGCTACCATTTTTTGAAAATTTTCAATAAAGGTATGGGCAAAGCATTCGCGCAGTGAAATAAATATTTCTTATCCCGCCATTGCACACCATTACATTTATATAATATATGGACGCCGATCACATCTGCCTGGTATCAGCCCAAATTAAAAACGTTTATCCTATATTTGGCAATTGTAGCAGAACGTTTATCTTCAACTTTAAAAAAATTTTATGTCGGATACAATCGCAAAACCATTTCCTTCAGATATTGAAATTTCACGGGCCACAAAACTCAAACCAATTTCAGAGATTGCACAAAAGATCGGGATCGACCCTGATGACATCATTCCCTACGGAAAATACAAAGCCAAGGTGCCTCTTTCTTATCTGAATGAGACCAAGATCAAAACAAGTAACCTCATTCTCGTTACAGCGATCACGCCAAACAAAGCGGGTGTAGGCAAAACGGTAACAAGCGTGGCCTTGTCACTCGGCCTTAATTATATTGGTAAGAAAGCTGCCGTTGCACTTCGCGAACCCAGTCTCGGCCCTTGCTTCGGTATGAAGGGCGGCGCAGCTGGCGGCGGCTATTCGCAAGTGTTACCGATGGA
The DNA here is from genome assembly GCA_964396625.1 of uncultured Flavipsychrobacter sp. Taxonomy (GTDB): domain Bacteria; phylum Bacteroidota; class Bacteroidia; order Chitinophagales; family Chitinophagaceae; genus Nemorincola. The sequence continues at coordinate 4,045 of CAYNGS010000277.1, read as the reverse complement.
AGATATTAACCTGCACTTCACCGGCGATTTCCATGCCATCACTTGTGCCAACAACATGATCGCAGCCTTGCTCGATAACTATCAGTATCAGAACAGGCATACCCCAAAGGCATTGGAGCGTATCGTGTGGCGACGTGTGGCCGATGTGAATGACCGCTCACTTAGAAATATCGTGACGGGGCTCGGCGGCAGCGCCAATGGCATTCCTACCGAAGCCGGATTTGATATTACCCCGGCATCTGAAATAATGGCGCTCTTCTGCCTCTCAGATAGTGTTGAAGACCTGCAGGCAAGGATAGAGCGTATCGTACTGGGCTACACTGTCGACAAAAAACCATTTACCGTAAAGGATCTTGGCGTAGCCGAAGCGATAACTGTTTTGTTGAGAGACGCCATATTGCCCAATCTTGTGCAGACGACCGAACAAACAACAGCATTCGTTCATGGCGGTCCGTTTGCCAATATCGCACATGGATGCAACTCCGTATTGGCTACGAAGATGGCCATGAGCACCAACGATTATGTAGTCACGGAATCCGGGTTCGGCAGCGATCTCGGCGCCGAAAAATTCCTCGATATCAAATGCCGCCTTTCGGGCCTGAGACCAAAAGCAACCGTGATCGTGGTAACCACCGCAGCATTAAAACTGCATGGCGGCGTTGACGCAAAAGAAATAAACAAGCCCAATATGGAAGCCCTCATAGCCGGCCTGCCCAACCTGCAAAGGCATGTGCAGAACATGAAAAATTTTGGACAGAGCGTTATTGTTTCATTCAACAAATTCAAACACGACACCCGCGAAGAGGTCGATCATCTTACCAATTTCTGCGAGCAGCAGGGTGTTGTATTTGCTATCAATAACGGATTTACAATGGGCGGCGAAGGTGCTGCAGACCTCGCACAGAAAGTAGTAAATGTCATCGAGCATCATCCGTCGAAAGACATCGAATTCACATACGACCTTGAGGATCATATCAAAACTAAGATCGAAAAGATAGCAAAGAAAATATATCGTGCAGGCGAGGTTGTTTTTAATGGCAGTGCATTCACCAAACTAAAACAATTTGAAGCTAACGGCTGGGGACATCTCCCGGTATGTATCGCAAAAACGCAATACTCCTTCTCAGACGACGAAAAGAAAATATGCGCACCCGAAGGCTTTACCATCAACATCCGCGATCTGGTCATCAATGCGGGAGCAGGCTTCATCGTTGCGGTGGCCGGCGAAATAATGCGCATGCCGGGCTTACCCAAAGATCCGCAGGCATTGCATATCAAACTCGTAAATGGGGAGATAGAAGGATTAAGCTGATTCCTGGAACGATATGCTTGGACCATAAAGGAGAGGCCATGGCCTCTCTTTTATTTTGATCAATTTAAAAAAAATTGCTATGTTGAATTTCAATAGCCAAAATATCGAATTAAAATTAACACCAATTTGTACGCTTTTCCTTGGCTTTTCGTGTGCGATTTCCGGAAATATTAGCTAAATTTGGAGTTACGACCGGCTATCCGGCGCGATGTTATATTGATAATATTTCAATACAAAACAAGCCTCGTCATGAGGGTTTGATTTTATGTCTAAAAATCTGAGTGAATTATCCGGCAGAAAAGGGCTTAGGGAAAATCTGTTCGAGGAATTGGGTATCGCCGCTACGCAAACCGGGTCGGTTTCAAAAGACAACGCTGAAAAGCTGGCCAAAGAATTCCTTTTTGGCAAAGCCAATGTATACGGCGCGGCAACTTTCTATGATTTTCTCCGCCCCGAGAACCAGGGAAAAAAAGTATACATCTGCAACGGAAGTTCATGCCTCACAGCCGGTACCCAGGATGAACTCCGGGCTAAACTTTCAAAGGAATATAAAGAAGAAGAGATTGGCGAAATGTGCTGCTTGGGCAGATGCCACGAAAACAGTTCTTTTCACATCGATGGGCATAACTACTCCGGCGACGATATAAATAACATAACTGCAATTAAGGAGCACAAGCCATTGGCTATCGACAAATACAATGTCGCATCTGTTGGCACTGCTGTTCTTACCTGCGATTTTCCTGGAATTGACGCATTTTATAAAACGCTTCATAAGGCGCTTGGTATGTCGCCAGACGACTTGCTCGTTGAGCTGAAAACGTCTGGGCTTAGGGGCCGCGGAGGTGCAGGCTTCCCTATCGGTTTCAAGCTGGAATCGTGTAAAAACACCAAAGGTGATACAAAATTCATAGTCTGCAACGCAGATGAAGGAGACCCGGGGGCGTATAGCGACCGATACTTGCTTGAAGAGCGCCCGCATGCGGTTTTGCTCGGTATGATCATTGCCGGCTATATAGCGGGGGCCGGCTCCGGGGTTGTATATATACGCGGCGAATATCCCGAGGCGATCGAAATAACTGAAAAAGCAATAGCTGATATCCGTGCAAAAGGATTTATTGGTGAAAATATCTTAGGCTCCGGTTTCTCTTATGATTTCAAGCTGATAAAGGCGCAGGGCGCATATATATGCGGAGAAGAGACTGCGCTGCTGTCGTCCATCGAAGGACAGCGACCCGAGGTTCGCGTTCGCCCGCCTTACCCCACGCAGCATGGGCTGTTCAATAAGCCCACTGCCGTCAATAACGTGGAAACGCTGGCTTGCATTCCATGGGTGGTTGATAACGGAGGCGCTGCATTTGCGGCCATTGGCAAAGGCCGGTCAACAGGTACAAAACTTGTTTCGCTCGATGGGTTCTTTAACAAACCCGGCATATACGAAGTAGATATGGGCACGCCGCTCTCAGTAGTAGTGCATCAGCTGGGCGGCGGGTTTCGCTCGCCCGTCAAGGCCATGCATATCGGTGGTCCGCTGGGTGGTCTTGTGCCGGTAAGTAAAATAAACGATTTGACCGTTGACTTCGAGTCTTTTTCCCAAAACGGATTTCTGTTAGGTCACGCATCGGTGGTATGCTTACCCGCCGATTTCCCGGTCATAAAATACATTGAGCATCTGTTTCAGTTCACTGCACACGAAAGTTGCGGAAAGTGCTTTCCCTGCCGTCTGGGCTCCACCCGCGGTTACGAGATGGTCAATAAATCGATGACCTCCGATTATAAAATGGACCGCGAATTATTTACTGACCTGATCACCACAATGGAGATCGGCTCTCTCTGCGCACTGGGTGGCGGACTGCCTTTACCTATGCGGAACGCTCTTCAATATTTTGATAACGAATTAGCCCAATATTTCTCGTAAAAATCAATACTATGAGCAAGCAATATTATGTGGAAAGCAAACCGGGATCGGGTGTCACATCATCCGGCAACGGGCAGGTGCAGAGTACCGCAAAGGTTGCCTACATTGACGACAGGCCTTACGAAATAAAGGAGGGTGACACTATTCTCGCCCTGATGCGGCGCCATTTCGGCAAGGATGCCGTTCCCACATTGTGCGATGCCCCCAATCTCGATCCGTTCGGTTCGTGCAGGGTATGCAGTGTGGATGTAGCCCTCGCCAAGGGAGGCCCGGTGAAGACAATGGCATCCTGTCACACACCGGTTATCCCCGGTTCATTCATCTACCCTGAATCCGACCGCGTACAAAAACTGAGAAAAAATATTGTGGAACTGGTGCTTACAGACCATCCACTCGATTGCCTCACTTGCGAAGTGAATAATAACTGTGAACTACAGACAGTGGCCGCAAGAGTGGGCGTCCGCGATGTCCGTTACCCTGAAGGAAAAACACATCTGGACCGGAAAAAAGATCTGAGTCACGCTTATATGACCACCGACTTCTCCAAGTGCATCAACTGTTTTCGTTGCGTGCGTGCCTGCGACGAGGTGCAGGGGCAGTTTGTACTCAGCATGGGTGGCCGGGGCTTCGACAGCCACATTATCAAAGGGGCCGAGGTTACTTTCAAAGAATCAGACTGCGTTAGTTGTGGCGCTTGCGCCCAGGCCTGCCCTACCTCCGCTATCTCCGATATATATGAATCCAAATCCATCGCATACGACGAAAAGGTTCGCACGGTGTGCACCTATTGCGGCGTAGGCTGCAACCTCGAAGTGGCC
>CAYNGS010000276.1:0-4869 GCA_964396625.1 uncultured Flavipsychrobacter sp. | reverse complement strand
CGGTCGTAATTGCATAGTTCCCAAAATGATCATATCCTATTCAGGTTTTTCTCGGTCGTATTTTTTTTGATCACTAAATCTTAGACACAATGAACGAGTGGCAACAAACAAAGTTTATTGATCTGATACTGAAAGCTGCCCTGGCCATGGTAGGGGTATACGCTTTTATATTTTGCCTGTTCAGAAACAACTTCATCAGGTACCAGGTGGAGTCGATCGTAACAGGCGTAGCTACGCTGGTATTTATGGTTTCGGTCCTGTTATCTTATTATTCGCTTAAAACACATACAGCCGGCAACAAAATAGATCGGTTTGCCTCCTTTTTATATAATGCTGGCATGACAACGCTTATTATAGTCGGGGTCATCATGGTCGCAAAAGGTGAATAAGAAACCTTTGTGCAATTCTATCGATGATTGTCCGATAGAAAATGCTCCATGCCGGATGAATTATTTGCGCAGCAAAGAAGCAATCATTTTTTGAATTTTTTTTGACTCACTGTGTTTAAGATTGATGATCATGATCTGGTCATCTTTGCGGCAATGTGCGTCGACAATTTCTGATCTGCTCAGCATTGCCATGTCCGCAGCGGTAAGCTCAAATGTCAACATCCAGTCCATTCCAAAATAGTCATCAAAATATCCATTGATGTTGCTGATGTCGTATGGTATCTGGCTATGCTCGCGCCATGTATAAACCACAAGATTTGTTGACCCAAAGCCGTCTAAACTTTCAAGTCCGAGATGTGTATCCTGATAGGCAGTGTAGCGCCACAGATAATGCAGGAAATATTCAGTGTCGCGCCCGGTTTTTGAACGTACGATTTCCTGGTTTTTAAGCCTGATATAAACAGGTGTACCCTTAGGCATTTTATTATCGGATCGGGTACCATAAGGAGGAGGGGTATACATGAAAAAGGGAAAAACAATATAATATTTGTCTCCTTTCTTCTCGATAAACAGACTACTTAATTTGCGATGTTCTGGATTTCTGATTTTGTATTCTGCGATCACGATCCGCTCATGAGTTCTTTTGTCTATTGAATCCACGACGGGATTATGTAGGCGCCCCCAACATAGGGGCGCACTAAAAACCAAACAAATGATCAAGGTTAGTTGTTTAAGGCTGCCCATGTATGCATTTAGTAACAAATATAAATGAATGCCGCAGAGTGCGCAATTGATTAAATAACGGCAGCCCGCACCAATGGTTAAAGAATTATCAAGTCATTGGCAGGGACAAAAAATTACTGTCTAAGTTTAAATGTGCTATACATATTTTAAACGCTATTTTATGCAGTTAAAATCGCGTTAAACTGTATTTGTATATTTTGTTGCGAGCGGGTAGCACCTATTTTTGTACCTTCGCACACTTTCGTAACATCTCGATGGATATATTGGAATCAATTGATCGCACCAAGCTGCCAAAGCATGTAGCCATAATTATGGATGGCAACGGGCGTTGGGCGAAAGAGCGAGGGCAGGATAGGGTATACGGACACCATGAAGGGGTAGTAAGCGTGCGCGAAATAGTGAATACGAGTGCGGAGCTCGGTATCGGGTACCTCACCCTTTATGCTTTCTCTGCCGAGAACTGGAACCGTCCGAAAGCTGAGGTCGACGCCCTGATGGAATTGTTGGTGAACACGATCAGGAAAGAAATAGAAGAACTTAAGAAAAATAACGTGCGTCTGCACATCATAGGCGACTTCGCAAGTCTGCCAGATATATGTCAGCGGGAACTGAACGAGGCGATGGATATGACTGCAGCAAATACAGGGCTCAACCTGGTGCTTGCGCTCAGTTACAGCGCGCGGCAGGAGATAGTGGAAGCGGCAAAAAAGATAGCAGAAAAAGTGGCAGGCGGAGCACTCCGGCCGGAGGATATTAATGAGTCTGTTTTTCACACCTATCTCAATACCGCGGCATTCCCCGATCCCGAACTGATGATACGCACAAGCGGCGAGTACAGGATCAGCAATTTTCTACTATATCAGCTTGCCTATGCCGAATTTTATTTTACAAATGTGCATTGGCCCGACTTCAGAAAGAATAATCTATACGAAGCCTTGCTGAATTACCAGCAGCGTGAACGCCGTTTTGGCAAAACAAGTGAACAAATTAAAACGAACTCCCCAGAGCATGTATAAAGGCGTTATCCAATATTGTTTTCTTATTTTTTGTATTGTAAGTTTTACCCGCGCCGGTGCCCAGATGGGGAGTTCTAACTCCGGCCTGAACAAAATGATGCAGCAGACCCAGGGAGGTAACGAAAACGGCAAACCTAAAGAATATGAGTTGGCGGGTATTACAGTTAGCGGGGCAAAATATCTCGATCAGGATCTGCTGATAGCTGTAACCAACCTGTCTGTGGGTATGAAGTTATATCTGCCCAACGATGAGCATATAGCCAAAGCAATAAAGGCCCTCTGGAAACAGGAACTATTTTCGAATGTGGACATTACCATTACTAAATTCATCGATGACAAGGTCTTTATAAATATTGGCGTTGAAGAGCGCCCAAGGCTTAGCCGTTACAACTTCCGCAACATCAAAACTTCTGAAGCGAAAGAACTGAAAGGCAAGCTGACGCTTGTTACCAACAAAGTGGTAACAGATGCTACCAAGAAGGAGGCCATGATCCGTATTAAAAAGTTTTATACAGATAAAGGCTATGGCAGGGTGCAGGTGAGCGTGCTGGAGCGCACAGACACCGGAGCCATAAACAAGATCATTCTCACCTTCGTTATCGACAAAGGGAATAAAACACACATCAACCTCATAAATATTGCTGGTGAGCAGAACGCCAGCGAAGCGCGCCTGAAACGTGCACTGAAGGGGACAAAGGAAATGTCGCATTTCACACTGCACCCGGACAAGGAAGAAACAGTGTACCCGACGCCCAAAAGAACTTTTGGAAAATACCTGAGCCAGTTCGGTTTCCTTTCGCCTTCCAAAACACTGGATGCCCTCGACCCCTATTTCCGGTTCAAATTTTTTGCCGGCTCCAAGTTCAACCAGACAAAATTTGATGAGGATAAAGTTTCATTGGTTAGCTATTACAACACACTCGGGTTCCGCGATGCCTCTATTGTTTCTGATACGGTCTACCAGGTAAAGAACGGCAACCTGAACGTGGAAATAAAAGTAAAGGAGGGACGCAAGTATTATTTTGGAGATATCACATGGAAGGGCAATACCAAGTACAGTAGCGAATTCCTGTCCAGGACACTTGCCATAAAGAAAGGGGACGTCTACAACCAGCAGTTGCTGGAAACCCGTCTCGGTCGTCAGCTTAGCCCGGAGGGCGGCGAAGACGTATACAGTCTTTACATGGATGATGGTTACCTGTTCTTTAACATCGACCCGGTTGAAATTTCCATCATCGGCGATACCATAAACTTTGAGATGCGTATGACCGAGGGGGCGCAGGCTGTCATCCGCGATATCAACATAGCCGGAAACGACCGTACCAACGAGCACGTTATCCGCCGTGAGTTACGCACATTACCCGGTAACAAATTCAGCCGGTCAGACCTCATTCGTTCACAGCGTGAAATTGCCAACCTCGGTTTCTTCGACCAGGAAAAAATAGGTATACTGCCCAAGCCACACCCCGAAGACGGAACGGTGGATATTGACTATACTGTTGTAGAAAAATCAAGCGACCAGTTGCAGCTTTCTGCCGGTTTCGGAGGTGGCATCAATTTCTATGGCAACATTGGCGTTACCTTCAACAACTTCTCTATACGCAATATTTTCAGGCCCAAATTCTGGGACCCGCTGCCTGTTGGCGATGGCCAGAAATTCTCTATCAGCTATGCATCAAACGGAGCATATTATAACTCGCTGAGCACAGCCTTTACCGAGCCGTGGCTCGGAGGCCACAAGCCCAATGCGTTAACTGCAAATATTGTTTACAGTAAATATTCTGCTGCGGCAATAGGCACCGATCCTAATCAGTCTTTCCTGCGCATGGCCGGGGGCGGCCTCTCTATGGGCAAGCGCCTTAACTGGCCCGACAATTATTTTGTATTTAACTATGGTATCTTCTACAACAATTACCGGTTGAAGAACTATGCACTCGTTCCCAACTTCACCGACGGATTCAGCAACGACGTCCATTTTAAGTTCGTTATTTCGCGCAACTCTATTGATGTGCCGCTCTATCCCAGGAGCGGGTCCAATGTGTCATTCACATTCCAGGTCACGCCTCCGTACAGTGCCTTCTCAGGCCGCGACTATACTAACGAATCATACCAGGAAAAGTATAAACTCATCGAATATCATAAATATAAGTTTACGGCCGATTTTTACCAGAAGATCTACGGCAACCTTGTGCTGAGGCTCGTTTCCAAATACGGCTTCCTTGGCTACTTTAATTCCGGCATCGGCTTCTCTCCGTTCGAGCGTTTCCAGGTAGGTGGCGACGGTCTGTCGGGCTATTCTTACTTCATTGGTAAGGACATCATCAGCCAGCGCGGTTATGAAATATATACGACCGCCGGAACTATATTTAATAAATACCAGGCCGAACTGCGTTATCCTTTTTCACTTAGCCCCACGGCAACTATTTATGGCCTGATGTTTGTGGACGCAGCAAATGGGTGGGATAACTTTTCTGAATACAACCCTTTCAAGCTTAACAGGGACGTCGGACTGGGTATCCGTATATTCCTGCCCATGTTTGGTCTGCTGGGTCTCGACTACGGTATTGGCATCGACCGTTATGACCCTGCAACCGGTAACACGGGGCTTAAGAATATAGGCAAATTTAACTTTATGTTAGGCTTCGAGCCTGAATAGTACTTTAACTTTGGCACATATGTGATGTCAAAATACTGTTTTGAATTTCAAGGTTAAACTTTAA
>CAYNGS010000275.1:0-4872 GCA_964396625.1 uncultured Flavipsychrobacter sp. | reverse complement strand
AAAGCATCATCCATTAAATATAATCTTACTTGGAGACCCGGCGGCGGGCAAAGCGAGTATGTTTGGACGCAATATCATTCACGGCTTCCTGGGCGCGAGTGTATTTACCAAGATATTCGGCGCACTGTGGTATGCTGACGGCCATGTGTATATGAGCCAGAACATAAAATGGCTGAAACCAATGTTTGTGGATACGGAATATGAGGCGGTGATAAAAGTGAAGGAAATATATCCGGAAAAGAACCGCATACTGTATGAGTGCGCAGTTTACGATGTGGCCAAGGGAGAACAGACGATAGCCGGCGAAGCAATGCTGCTCAATAAGAAGCAGTATGTGTGGTAGTTAGCAGCGCATATTGGCAAATAACGGTGGCAGTGGCACGGTCCTTTCGGGTGTCATGGCATGTGCTCTGTCAATTTTTTCACGCGGTATTATAATTATAGTTTTAAAAAACCTATTTTTATCTAAATTTTTACGCTTTATGAACGCTACTATAGGCATATACGACACCCACGACATGGCTGTTGCTGCCGTACAGAAATTACATGACAAAGGCTTCCCTGCGACGGATGTGACTATTATGGGGCTGACGGAAACGGAAGACGTAGATGATAAAATGCGTGTATCGCCCCACAGCCCGCTGAAAGTTGCCGGCCTTGAGGCCGGCACCGTTTTGGGCGCTACTGTAGGTGTGCTTACCGGCGTGGGCGTATTTGCGATACCCGGTTTAGGCTTTTTATACGGAGCCGGCGCATTGGTGGGCGCTATAGCTGGCTTTGATTTCGGGCTCATAGGCGGTGGAATCGCATCGGCACTGGCAACCGTTGGCGTAAAGAATGACAATGCAAAAAAATATCATGATGCACTTGCAGCGGGTAAGTTCCTTGTAGTAATACATGGGAACCAAAAGCACGTTGACGAGGCAAGAAATATTCTCGATAGCAACGGAACCCATCACGACCTGGAAACGCATTAACAACCTCCGGTAACATTTCCCTGGTTTCCCGGGTCGGACGAACTTCTGAAAGTTGTGAGTAAAAACAAACCAAAACAGCCTGCGCAAAGACCTGCTGCACATACTGCAGCACCTAAACCTGCACAGGCTGTAGCTTTATCCGGCGATTTTAGTGTTAAATACCCCTTATTGTGGCTGGCACTCGCGGCGCTCGCTGTGTATTTCCCGTCTTTTTCGTTCGGATTCACCGAACTGGATGACTCGATTTTTATCCGGGATTTTCATGAATACAACGAAAACCTGGGGAATCTTATTACCTCTTTTCACAGGGGCGTTTTTGATGCGGTGAGAGATTCTTATTACAGGCCACTGTTCCTGGACACAATGATACTCAACTACCAGGCGAGCGGGCTGAATGAAGCGGGGTATCATGTGGTGAATGTTATATTTCACATTGTTTCTGTACTGCTGCTTTATAAGCTGTTCAGAAAACTTAATGTCAAAGATCTGCACGCGTTTATCCTGTGCATCATCTTTGCGATCCATCCTGTATTGTCTGAGGCTGTGGCCTGGATACCGGGAAGGAACGATACGCTGCTGGCGATCTTCACCCTTTCTTTTTTTATCTTTTCTATAGACTATACGGAAACGGGAAAGGCAAAACATCTGCTGCTCTCCACACTATTCCTTATCCTCGCCTTTTTCACCAAGGAGACTGCGATCTTTGATGCACCGATAGCATTCATTCTGCTTATAGTAGTGCTGCAAAAAAACTGGCTCGATAAAAGAAATCTTGTACAGTATGGCACCTGGCTTGGGTGTTTCCTGCTGTGGATCGCAGCACGGTCGGCGGCGACCTTGCAACCTATTCCGGTGACCGGTGGGCAAATGGCATCTGACTTTTTTCACAGGTTGCCGCTTATCATTCAATATACCGGCAAAATATTTTTCCCGTTCAACCTCAGTGTTTTTCCAATACTTGAGGATACCGTTTACTACTATGGCATTGCAGCTGTAATTGTGCTGGGTGTCATCATTTTCCTTAACAAGGAAAGGAACTGGCGCGTGATAGGCAGTGGCCTGGCTATTTTCATTGTGCTGTTACTACCCGTGCTTTTTGTTCCCAAAACGCTCAATGAACAAACATTCGAACACCGACTGTACCTGCCCATAATGGGAATGCTGCTAGCGCTATCGCAAACTGCACTGTTTAAGAACAAGCTGCAAGACAGGCAACTATTTATCAGTTTTATGGTAGCCTGCGGACTGTTGGCAGGGATAAACTATTACCATCAACGAAACTTTGCGAATCCTGTGGTATTCTGGTCACAGGCGATGGCATCCTCCCCTCACTCCGCCTATGCCACCATGATGCTTGCAGCCCGCACTGAAGATACAACTGTGTCCTACAGCCTGTTTCACCGGGCTTACCAGCTTAACCCCAAAGAGAAATACCTCAATTTCTACTACGGGGTCATGCTGCAGAAACGAGATTCTGTGCCACAGTCTGAGCAGTACCTGCTTTATGAAAAAAACACTTCGGGGTACTATGAGTGTGATTTTTACCTCGCCCGCGTAGCGATGGAACGCAGGGATGTGGCCGGCGCCGCAACCTACCTGCGCACTTATGTGGCCAAGGACCCTACCAATAAAATAGCCAACACCAACCTGCTGCTGCTGTACCTTGATACCCAACAGCGAGACAGCGCCATAGTGCAGGTGAAACGTATGCGGCTATCGGGTGTGGATGTGCCGCCCCAGGTGGCACAGCGTCTCGGGCTCTGATCATTCCCCCTATATTTTTATACATTTGAAGCTGAAGATCAAATAGTCAGTGTGGCCAATAAAAAAAACATAAAGGGTGTGGAAAATGTCGCTCAGAAGTCCAGCGATACGGCGGGCTTTTCGATCAAATATCCGTTGCTGTGGCTGGCAGTTGCAACCGTAGTGATCTACCTGCCAACGCTGTCTATGGGGGTGACGGACCTTGACGACGGCATCTTTATCAACGATTTCCGCGACTATAACGAGAACCTCCAAAATCTGTTTACATCGTTTCATCGCAGTGTATTTGGCGTAATAAAGGATTTGTACTACCGGCCATTGTTTCTCGACCTGATGATCCTTAACTACCAGGTAGCGGATCACGGCAAAAACATAGCCGCCTTCCACCTGGTGAATGTGGCACTTGAAGTGACAGCGGTGATACTGCTGTACAAATTCTTCATCAAACTGAAAATAAAAGAACTGCATAGTTTTCTTTTGACGCTTTTGTTTGCGGTTCACCCGGTGCTTACGGAAACGGTGGCATGGATCAGCGCACGCATAGAGATCATGCTGGCTATATTTGTGCTTTTGTTTTTCATCAATGCAATCAGCTATACCGATACCGGGAAAATTAAAAACCTGTTATTATCCGGCCTGTACCTGGCACTTGCATTTTTCACTAAGGAAACGGCGATAGCGGCAATACCGGCTGCGTTTATGCTTCTTGTGTTTGTTCGTCGCAAGAATTGGCGGGAAAGGAGGAGCCTGGTTCAATATGGTGTGTGGATCGGGACGTTCGCTATTTGGTTTGCAATGAGAACTCTTGCCCACATGCACTACCCGGCAGTGCCACCCGTCGAAATGGCCAGCAGCTTTGTGTCGCGGCTGCCATTGATATCGCAATACATTGGGAAGGTTTTCCTGCCATTTAACCTGAGTGTGTACCCAATGCAGGAAGATACGGCCTGGTACTATGGCGCGATTGCCACTGCCGTATTTGTGCTGTTGCTGTTCACATACCGCCAGAGGAACATGGGAATATTCATTGCTGGACTGAGCATATTTTTAGTGTTCTTACTTCCGTCGTTTTTTGTACCCAAGTATATTAACCAACAGACATTTGAATACCGCCTGTATATCCCCATGATCGGTATACTACTGCTGCTGACGCAGACCCCGCTGCTGCAAAATAAACTGGAAGACAAAAAGTTGCTAATAGCGGGTGTGGCGCTCTGCGGATTGCTGTCGGTCATAAATTTTAACTATCAAAAAAGCTTCAATGACCCAGTGGCTTTCTGGACGCAGGCGGTAGAGACAACCCCACACTCGTCGTACGCCAATATGATGCTTGCGGCAAGGACCAGTGATCCCGACCAGTCGAAACAGCTATTCCTGAAAGCGTTCGCACTCAACCCGCGCGAGCGTTATGTAAATTACATATATGCGGTGATGCTGCAGGATAAGGATTCTGTGCTGGCATCTGAAAAATACCTGCTTGCCGAAAAAGAAATCACCAACTACTATAAGTGCGACTTTTACCTGGCGAGAGTGGCCATTGAGCGCAAGGAACTGCCAAAAGCGATCACCTACCTTGAGACTTATCTAAAAAATGACCGGAAAAACGACATGGCCAATAACAACCTGTTGCTGCTGTACCTTGATACCGACCAGGACGAGAAAGCAAAACAACAAGCCATGTCCATGAGAGATAATGGACTAAATGTGCCGAAGGCTGTGCTGCAGCATTTTAACCTATGAGTGGCGAGTGCCTCTACGATCATCTATAACCGGGTTTTTGCTCAAGATGGTTGCAATAATCCATGTTGCCGAGGCGGAATGTTACCGGCAGGTGTACCTGCTGCATCTTAAGTTCCTCCCTGCAAAAGAAACCTAAATGTTGGGAGTAATAGTTCTGAGGAATGGGTTGCTCAATTTTGTTTGCCGATGTAGCGTACGAGCTGAAGGCCTGCGCAGGTAACTTAAAAATAACACGGGCTGTGTCTGCCGGATATTGCAGCGTTTGCGGGAATGCCGAAGCAGAAACCATCAGACAAATAATCAGCGTCATCACCGTTTTCATAGCCCTTTTTACGATATCATAAAATTAACACATTTTCGGCTGAATGCCCGACCATGCTTATTATCGACA
>CAYNGS010000274.1:0-4881 GCA_964396625.1 uncultured Flavipsychrobacter sp. | reverse complement strand
GGACAAGATTACGCAGGTATCGGTGATAAGATCGTGGTAACTGTTAAGGATGCGATCCCCGGTGGTGGCATCAAGAAAGGTACCGTTTCAAAAGCGGTCATCGTTCGTACCAAGAACAAGCTGCGCCGCAAGGATGGCTCTTACATCAACTTTGATGATAACGCTGTCGTGCTGCTGAACGCTTCAGACGAACCCCGCGGTACCCGTATATTTGGCCCCGTAGCCCGCGAATTGCGTGATAAGGGATACATGAAAATTGTTTCCCTCGCACCAGAAGTATTGTAAATTGTTGTATCTTTGCAGCCCGTTAGAAAAAAGCAGCAGAATATAACGCTAATTCATAGTAATTGTGAAACAGAGATTTAAACCAAAGTTCAATATCAAGAAAGGCGACAACGTGGTAGTTATTGCCGGCGATGACAAAGACCGCAGCAAGCCACGCAAAGTACTTTCCGTTATCCCGGCTGATGGCCGTGTGCTTATAGAAGGTGTGAACCTTGTAACCAAGCACCTGAAACCAAACGCTCAAAACCCACAGGGTGGGATAGTTAAGGAAGAAGCACCTATACACATCTCGAATGTGATGTTGTGGGATGCAAAATCCAAAGGCGGGGCCCGCGTTAAGCGCGACCGCACTGAAACAGGTTTTTTACGTGTATCTAAAAAATCAGGGGAGGCAATTAAATAATGGCAACGACAAAATCAAATAGCCCTAAGGCTTCAACAAGCAGCGTAGTTTCCGGCAACCAGGAAGCACTGCCAGCATCTTACCGTCCCAGGCTTCAGAAGAAGTACAGGGATGAGGTAGTGCCTGCGCTGATGAAAAAATTCGGTTACAAGTCTGTAATGGAGTGCCCGCGCCTGGTAAAGATATGCCTGAACCAGGGTGTAAAAGGCTCAACATCTGACAAGAAGATGATCGACGATGCGGTGAATGAAATGACGCTGATCTCCGGCCAGAAGGCAATACCGACCATGTCTAAAAAAGACATATCGAACTTCAAGCTGCGTAAGAATATGCCGATCGGCTGCCGTGTAACACTTCGTCATATCAGGATGTTTGAATTCCTCGATCGTTTTGTTTCTGTATCACTGCCTCGTGTACGTGACTTCAAAGGCATCAGCGAAAAATCTTTCGATGGCCGCGGTAACTATACTATGGGCATCAACGAGCAGATCATCTATCCTGAAATTAACATAGATAAGATAGCACGCATCAGCGGTATGGACATAACTTTCGTAACCACTGCCAAGACAAATGAAGAGGCATATGAACTGCTGAAAGAAATGGGCATGCCTTTTACAAACATGGAAAAAACAGGAAAAAAAGACTAAAATAAACTATGGCAAAAGAATCAATCAAAGCCCGCCAGCGCAAACGCGAACATATGGTAGCCCAGTATGCTGCTAAACGTGCGGCCCTGAAAGCAGCCGGAGATTTTGCAGGTTTGGATAAACTTCCCCGCAATTCTTCAGCAGTGCGCCTCAGGAACCGCTGCCAGCTTACCGGTCGCCCAAGGGGTTATTTACGCTACTTCGGCGTATGCCGCCTCGTGTTTCGCGACATGGCGCTTGATGGCAAAATACCAGGTGTACGTAAAGCAAGCTGGTAGTATCCGCAAAGCGGAAGGACGTTTCAAAGTCGGCAGGTGTGTAAGTACCTCTGATACTCGTAACAAATTATTTTACAAAACTCAATTAAAAAATGGTAACAGATCCAGTAGCAGATTTCCTGACCCGTATCCGTAATGCTCAAATGGCCCGTCATCGTATCGTTGATATCCCTGCTTCAAATGTAAAGAAGCGTATCACCGAAATACTGTACGAAAAAGGTTACATCCTGAAATACAAGTTTGAAGATGATAGCAAGCAAGGTGTCATCAAGATAGCTTTGAAATATGATCCTCAGACCAAGGAACCGGCAATAAAATCATTGGAGCGGATCAGTCGCCCGGGATTGCGCCAGTATGCTAAACCTGCTGATATCCGCCGGGTGCAAAATGGCCTTGGTATCGCTATCGTGTCTACATCAAAGGGACTGATGACCGATAAAGAAGCCCGTACGCAGAATGTGGGTGGTGAGGTAATGTGTAATATTTATTAATGAGCAGATTAGCTGAAATCATAGTCAGCTGATCTGTATAAACAAAGAAAGGCTGACAATATAAGTTCTCTATACGGTAACTGAACACAGCCAAAGTTTTAATAACAATTGAAAATTTAAATTTATGTCTCGTATAGGTAAAAAACCGGTGCAACTTGTTAAGGGTGTTACAGCAACAGTATCACCGGCTAATGAATTTATTCTGAAAGGCCCTAAGGGTGAATTACGCCAGGCTATTGACCGGGATATCACCATAAAAGTGGAAGCTGACCAGATCGTGGTGGAACGCCCTACAGATCAGATCCGCCATCGCGCCTTGCACGGCCTGTATCGCTCGCTCATTGCAAATATGATGACGGGTGTAACGGAAGGATTCAAAAGAGAACTGGAACTGGTAGGTGTGGGTTATCGTGCTGCAGTTCAGGGTCAGCAGATCGACCTTGCATTAGGCTTCTCTCACAATATCATCTTCGAATTGCCGAAAGAGATCAAGGCTTCTGCAATAGCTGAAAAAGGACAAAACCCAAGGATCATCCTTGAGTCGAATGATAAACAATTGCTTGGCCAGGTTGCTGCTAAATTGCGCAGCCTCCGTAAGCCGGAGCCGTATAAAGGCAAGGGTGTACGCTACGCAAATGAAGTGGTACGCCGCAAAGCCGGCAAGTCAGCTGGTAAATAAGTTCGATGATTGGTTAAGGTGTAGAATCAGATTTTTTAAAACTCCGGTAGCCACCAAATTATAAATGGTGAGCCCGTAAAACTAAGGTAAAATGTCACAAGATCAAAAAGTAGTCCGCCGCCAGAAATTGCGTTGGAGAATACGTACCAAACTTCATGGTACTGCACAGAAGCCAAGACTTTCTGTTTTCCGCAGCAACCTTGATATTTATGCACAGCTCATAGACGACAATAGCGGCACAACGCTTGCTGCTGCCAGTTCTCGTGAAAAGGACATCGTTGCACAGGGTGGCAACAAAGTTGCAAAGTCGCTCAGCGTTGGCAAATCAATAGCTCAAAAGGCGAAGGCATTGGGTATCGAAACCTGCGTGTTCGATCGTGGTGGATACCTGTATCACGGCCGTGTTAAGGCCATAGCAGACGGCGCCCGAGAAGGCGGAATGAAATTTTAATCAGCTAATAAAAAAATTATAAACCTGGTGATGCAAATGGCTAATCTGCTAATCATCTCACCAGCTAATTAAAAATAAAATGGCGAAGCAACAAATCAGTAGAGTAAAAGGCGGAGACCTGGAACTGCATGAAAAAGTGGTGGCTATCAATCGTGTTGTGAAAACAACCAAGGGTGGCCGTGCGTTCAGTTTTTCTGCACTCGTAGTTGTAGGTAATGGCAATGGCGTTGTAGGACATGGGCTTGGAAAGGCGAAGGAAGTTCAGGAAGCGATCACCAAGGGTATTGATGACGCCAAGAAGAACCTGATAAAGGTGCCGGTAATGCATGGTACTATTCCACACGAACAGTTTGCCAAGGAAGGTGCAGCAAAGGTATTGATAAAACCAGCAGCGCATGGTACTGGTGTAATTGCCGGAGGCAGTATGCGGGCCGTGCTGGAGTCAGCAGGTATCACCGACATACTTTCGAAGTCATTAGGTTCTGCCAATCCGCATAACGTGGTAAAAGCGACCTTCTCTGCTCTTGCGATGCTGCGTGAACCGATACAGGTTGCAAAACAGCGCAACATCAGTCTTAAGAAGGTATTTAACGGATAAAGCAAGTCCGCCGGATGGCGGGGTTAAATTTTGAATTTTGAATTGAATTTATATGTCTAAGATTAAAATTACACAGGTGAAAAGCGGCATTGACCGTATGGAGCGCCAGAAGCGTACGCTTAAAGCATTAGGCCTGCGCAAGATGCTGCATTCTGTTGAAGTAGAAGCAACGCCGCAGATACTCGGCATGGTGAAGGCTGTTCACCACCTCGTGAAAGTGGAAGAAGTAAAATAATTTCATAACTGATTTGCGAGCGGTTACATATTCCGCGCAAGTTCAAAAATTGTAAATGATGCAACTGCACAATCTGAAACCTGCAGAAGGTTCGACAAAGAAAGGAAAACGTATAGGGCGCGGTGAAGGCAGCGGCCATGGTGGTACAGCGACAAAGGGTAGCAAGGGCCAGCAGGCACGTACGGGTTACCAGTCAAAAAGAGGTCATGAAGGAGGCCAGATGCCACTGCAGCGTCGTATGCCCAAACGTGGATTTATCAATCCTTTCCGTGTTGATTACAAGGTGTTTAACCTCGGTCAGCTCGATTTTCTTATTGAAAAATATAACTTACAGGAATTCACTCCCGATATTTTATATATTAACGGTCTCATAAACCGCACCGACCTGGTTAAGATACTGGGTACCGGTGATCTGAAGGCTAAGATACCTTTTAAGGTTAATGCAGCAAGTGCAAAGGCCAAAGAAGCTATCGCTGCCGCCGGAGGCACCTTAGAGATTCTTTAACATAACAAGACGCATTTTTGGAGAAATGCGTCTTTTATCGTTTATTCGCATTTCATTTTTGATTAACAACAGTTCCTGTGAAGAAATTTATTGATAAGCTTAAAAATATCTGGAGCATAGATGAGCTTCGTAAGCGTATACTATACACTATCATTCTTGTGTTTGTGTATCGTGTTGGCTGCTACATTGCCCTGCCCGGTATTAACCCTTCTAAGCTGACCGACTCGAACGGTCCCGGTGGTATCCTTGGAATACTCAACATGTTTGCAGGTGGTGCGTTTTCACGCGCTTCCATATTTGCATTGGGTA